>NZ_PSVX01000004.1:0-90342 GCF_002932695.1 Rathayibacter sp. AY1D2
CCCGGAGGCGCACCGTGAGCGGCGCGCCCCCGGGGGCGCGCCGCTCACGGTGCGCCTCCGGGCCCCACGCCGCCCCTGACGATGGAGTCACGATGACGACCGCATCGACGCCCGTCGACGCCGAGCTCCCCCGATCCGCGGGGCTCCGGCGCCGCCACACGGCCGGGCTGCTGATCCTCCTCGCCGCGGTGGCTCCGCTGCCCTTCACCGCCGCCTCCCCGGCCGTCGCCCTCGGCGAGCCGACCTCCACCGACCCGATCGCGCCGGACACCGCCGACCCCGCGATCGAGTTCCACGACGGCGACTGCTCCATGGTCGCGACAGCCCGGGCAACCCCGTCGTGATGCGGAAGGCGCCCACCCTCGCGGCACTCGGCACCACCGCCCCGACCACCGGGTACACCGACACGGACCCCGGCGGCTGATCCCTCGTGCCGGTCGAGCAGCTGCCCCTCCCTGCCGGTCGAGCAGCCGCCCGGCGGCGTATCGAGCCCTTCGTGCTCCGCACACAGGCTCCGACACGCCCCTGACGGCGCTGCTCGACCCAGCAGGGCTCGGCACCCCGAGATCCTCTCCCCCTCCCTGAACCGCACCACTCCACTGAAGGAGCACCATGCCCCCCACCACCACACCCGCGCGGCGAGCGCCGCTGCGCGCCGCGCTCGCCGCGCTCGGCCTCGGAGCAGTGCTGCTCTCGGGCCTCGTCGCCCCGGCTCCGGCAGCGCAGGCGGCCGATGCCGTGATCCCGCAGCAGGGCCTCCTCGCCGACTACCGGTTCACGCAGACCACCGGCAGCACGGTCCCGAACACCGTGAGCGGAGGCGTGGGAGCCGCCACCGTCCGCAACGCGACCGACGCGCTCTGGACCGGCACGTCGCTCCGCCTCACCGGCGGCCCCAAGAGCAGCACCACCGCCCCCTGGGTGCAGCTGCCCGCGAACCTGCTGACCGGTCGCTCGTCGGCCACCGTCACGATCGAGACCCGCGCCGACGCGTCGATGCTCTCGAACTTCCACTTCCTGTGGAACATCGGCAGCGACAGCACGAACCAGTACTGGTTCGCGTCCGTCCGCGACCGGGTGCGCACCGCGATCACGACCAGCGGAGGGAACGGCGAGAACAACGCCCGCAGCGCCTCCGCCCTGACCGCCGACCGCTGGTACAGCCTCACCTCGGTGATCGACGGCAGCGCCGGCACGATCTCGTTCTTCGTCGACGGCGTCCAGGTCGCCTCGGCGCCCACCGCTCTGCGCCCCTCGTCGGTGGCGGACCAGTCGCTGAACACGATCGGCCGAGCACCGTACCCCGACCCGTTCTACACGGGCGAGGTCTCGGCGTTCCGCGTCTACGACCGCGCGCTCACCGGGGCGGAGGTGGTGGCCGTGTCGAGCGTCGACGCGAAGCCTCACGCCTCCACGTTCTCCCCGATCGCCGCCGCCGTGCTGGCCGGGGTCGCCCCGCTCACCGTCGACGACTCGACCACGAACCTGCCCGACTACGGGGGAGCGGTGACCTGGTCCTCCAGCGACCCGACCCTGCGCGTCTCGGCCGACGGCCGCACCCTCAGCGCCGACCGCCCCGCCGTGGGCCAGGCCGCGCGCGCCTCGACGCTCACCGCGACGGCGTCGATCCGCGGAATCGTGCAGACCCGCTCGATCGCCGTGACGGTCGAGCCGCAGGTCGGCGTCGACACCCCCTACGGCTACATGATGGTCCACTTCGTCGAGGACTCCCAGGGCTACGCCGAGAAGATCTACCTCGACGTCTCCCGCGGCGACGACCCGGAGAAGTGGGACCCGCTCAACGGCGCGAAGCCGATCCTGGCCTCCGACCTCGGCACCACCGGTGTCCGCGACCCGTACCTGACCTACAACCCCGACACGAAGAAGTACTACATCATCGCCACGGACCTCCGCGTCTTCGGCGGCGACCGGGGCCCCAGCACCTGCGACACCTGGTGCTACTGGACCACCAAGGGCAGCACGAAGATGAACGTCTGGGAGTCGAGCGACCTCGTGTCGTGGAGCGACGTCCGGCAGTTCGACGTGGCGCTCGACGCCGCGGGGACGAAGAAGCTCGAGGCCGGCATGATGTGGGCTCCCGAGGCCACGTGGGTGCCGGACTACGCGGGACCCGGCAAGGGCGCGTTCGTCGTCTACTGGTCCTCGACGGTCTACCCGACCGCGGCGCACACGCCGGGCACCGGATCCTCCCGCGTGCTCTGGGGAGCGACCACGGACTTCACGCAGGCCACCTACTCCTACGGCGGCACCTTCATCGACACCGGGGCCGACACGATCGACACCACGCTGATCCAGGACTCCGGCACGACCTACCGGATCTCGAAGGACAACGGCACCGGCAAGGGCATCTACATGGAGTCGACCACCTCGGCGACCTGGTGGCTGCCGACGACCTCGTGGACGCAGATCCAGTCGCGCATCGGCGCGGTGTGGTCCGGCGGCAACCCCGGTGGGGTCGAGGGCCCCGCGGTGTTCAAGGACCACGGCGAGGACACCTGGTACCTGTACGTCGACGTGATCCCCGCGACCGGCTACAAGCCGATGGTGACGAACGACCTCGACACGGGCTGGACCCAGCTCACCGACCCGGGCTTCTCGCTCGCCTCGTCGACCAAGCACGGCGGCATCGTCTCGCTGACCGCGGGGCAGTACGCCGAGGTCCGCTCGGCCGACGCCGCCTCCGCGGTCCGCTCGGACCTCGGCGAGGTGACGGTCGCCTCCGGCACCGACGCCGCGGCGGCTCTGCCCGCCCGCGCCGACGTCGTGCTCGCCTACAACCGGGGCACCGCCTCGCAGCCGGTCACCTGGAACACCTCCGCGGTGGCGACGGCGCCCGGCCGCTACTCCGTCACCGGAGTCGTCCGCACGATCGGTGCGAACGACAACCAGTGGGTGGGCGCGAACGGATCGACGGCCTACAACGCCGCCGACCGTCGGCTCTCGAGCTCCACGGCCGTCACGGTCACCGCGACCGTGGTGGTGACGGCACCGACCTCGACGCTCACCGCGTCCACCCGCTGCGTCGCGGGCAAGGTCGTCCTCACCGGAGTGGTGAAGAACACGGGCACGACGCCCCTCTCGGTCGTCATCCGCTCGCCGTTCGGCGCCTCGCAGACGCTGACCGCCGCCCCCGGCGCCAGCGCCTCGGCCGCCTTCACCACCCGTCAGGCCTCGGTCCCGGCCGCCTCGCTCACCGCGGGCGCCCTGACCGCGGCCTACCCGGCGCGCACCTGCTGACGCACGCGCGCCGCTGACGCCGAGACGGCCCGCCCCCGCCGAGACACCGCCCCACTGCGGTGCCTCGGCCGGGAGCGGGCCGTCTCGGCGTCGAGCGCCTCGGAGCTCCGCGGCGGCCGCCCCACATCCCGGCACGGCAGGCTGTACGGATGAGCGCGCCTGGAACCACCGACCCCCTCGACCACGTCCGCGTGCGCGGCGCCCGCGAGAACAACCTCCGGAGCATCGACGTCGACGTGCCGCGCGACGCCCTCGTCGCCTTCACGGGGGTCTCCGGATCGGGCAAGAGCTCGCTCGCCTTCGGCACGCTCTACGCGGAGGCGCAGCGCCGCTACTTCGAGTCGGTCGCCCCCTACGCGCGGCGGCTGATCGACCAGGTCGGCGTGCCGGACGTCGACTCGATCGAGGGCCTGCCGCCGGCCGTCGCCCTCCCGCAGCGGCGCTCCGGAGGCTCGGCCCGCTCCACGGTCGGCAGTGCGACGACGCTCTCGAGCGTGGTGCGGATGGTGTTCTCGCGCATCGGCGCCTACCCCGAGGGCGCGCCGATGCTGCTCGCAGAGGACTTCTCGGCCAACACCGTGCAGGGCGCGTGCCCCAGCTGCCACGGCATCGGCCGGGTCTACGACGTCCCCGACGAGCTGATGGTGCCGGACGACTCCCTCTCGATCCGCGACGGGGCGCTCGCCGCCTGGCCGACCGCCTGGCACGGCAAGCAACTGCGCGACAGCCTGATCTCGCTCGGACACGACATCGACGCTCCGTGGCGCGACCTGCCCGCGGAGGACCGCGACTGGATCCTGCACACTCCCGACTCCCCGCAGGTTCCCGTGTGGACCGACCGCTCTCCCGCGGAGGTGCGCGCGGCCGTGGCCGCCGGTGACGAGCCGCGCTACATGAGCACGTTCCTCGGGGTGCGCCGCTACGTGCTCGACACCTTCGCCGGCTCGAAGAGCGCCCGGATGCGCGAGCGCGCGGCCTCGTTCGTCGTCAGCGTCGCCTGCCCGGTGTGCGGCGGCCGGAGGCTGAAGCCCGACGCGCTCGCCGTCACCTTCGAGGGGCTCGACATCACCGAGCTGTCAGCGCTCCCGCTCGAGGAGCTGGTCGTCGTCGCGCGGCGCGTGCTGGAGCCCGGCTGGACCCCGGCCGACGGCGCTCCGCAGACCCGCCTGGCCGCGCAGCGGCTGGTCGAGGACCTCGTCGCCCGCCTCGCGCCGATCGTCGACCTGGGCCTCGGCCACCTCTCGCTCGACCGCTCCACGCCGACGCTCTCCTCGGGGGAGCTCCAGCGGATGCGCCTCGCGACGCAGGTGCTCTCGCGCCTCTTCGGCGTCGTCTTCGTGCTCGACGAGCCGTCCACGGGCCTGCACCCCGCCGACACGGAGGCGCTGCTCGGCATCCTGCGGACCCTGCGGGCGACCGGCAACACCGTCTTCTTCGTCGAGCACTCCCTCGACGTCATCCGCGAGGCCGACTGGATCGTCGACATCGGCCCGGGCGCGGGGTCGGGGGGCGGCACCGTCGTCTACTCCGGCCCGCTCGACGGCCTGCCGGGCGCCCGCGGCTCCGTCACCCGCCGCTACCTCTTCCCCGAGGGCGACCCGGCGCCGCTGCGCTCCCGCCGCACCGCGGAGCAGTGGATCGAGCTCGCCGGAGTCTCGCGGCACACCCTCGACGACCTCTCCGTCGCGTTCCCGGTCGGGGTGCTCACCGCGGTCACCGGTGTCTCCGGATCGGGCAAGTCGACGCTCGTGAACCAGGCGCTGCCCGATCTGCTGCGCGCCTCGCTCCGCGCCGACGTCGCCGAGGACGCGCCGGCGGAGGAGGGCGGGGAGGCGGACCCGCTGCTCGACGCGGCGGCGGCGGCGACCCGCGGCACCGCCTCCGGGCCCGCGGACCGCCTGCGCCGGGTGGTGCAGGTGACCCAGACCCCGATCGGCCGGACCTCGCGCTCGAACGTCGCGACCTACACGGGTCTGTTCGACCGGGTGCGGACGCTCTTCGCGGCCACCCCGGAGGCGAAGCGCCGCCGCTTCTCGGCGAGCCGCTTCTCCTTCAACCTGCCCAGCGGGCGCTGCCCCGTCTGCAAGGGCGAGGGCTCCGTGGAGGTGGAGCTGCTGTTCCTCCCGACCGTCGAGGCGCCCTGCACGGCGTGCGGCGGCACCCGGTACAACGACGAGACCCTCGAGGTCACCCTCGGCGGCCGGACGATCGCCGACGTCCTCGCGCTGAGCGTCGCCGACGCGCGCGAGGCCTTCGCCGAGGACCGCGAGGTCGCCCGCCACCTCGACGCTCTGGTGGACGTGGGGCTCGGCTACGTCTCGCTCGGCCAGCCGGCGCCCGAGCTGTCCGGGGGAGAGGCGCAGCGGGTGAAGCTCGCCTCGGAGCTGCGTCGCGCCCAGCGCGGGGACACGCTCTACCTGCTCGACGAGCCGACGTCGGGCCTGCACCCCGCCGACGCCGACCGCCTGCTCGAGCACCTGCAGCACCTCGTCGACGCGGGCAACACGGTGATCGTCGTCGAGCACGACATGCGCGTCGTCGCCGACGCGGACTGGGTCGTGGACCTCGGCCCGGGGGCGGGCCGGGCCGGCGGCTCGGTGGTCGCGACGGGCACTCCGGAGGAGGTCGCCGAGGCCGCGGGCAGCCGCACCGCTCCGTACCTCCGGGCGGCTCTGGACCGGCGCCGCTGAGCGCTCGAGGACCCTGTCAGTCCTCTCACCGAAACCTCACCGAAAACTATTGTTAACGGTAACATTCGAGGCGGCCCGCCCCCCTGGGCCGGATTTCTCAACGACGAGAGGCCTCACGAATGAGACGACGACTCCCCCTGGCCACCGTGGCGGTGATGGCGCTGACGGCGGGTCTCCTGTCGGTCGGCCCCACGGCCCAGGCCGCCCCCACCACCTCGCTCGACGCCGCGAAGGTGCTCGAGCTCCCGTTCGACGGGTCGCTCGCCGACACCAGCGGTCGTGGTACCGCCCTCGGGATGCAGAAGGGCACCGCCTCCTACGGCACCGGCCTGAACGGCCGGGCGTTCGAGTTCACCGGATCGAACGCGATCTCGCTCGGCACTGCGGCGGCGCTGCAGCCCGCCGACCTCACCGTCTCGTTCTGGTACAAGCCGACCAGCGCGATGACCGGTGAGCAGGTCTTCACCTGGAACAAGACCACCTACAACTCCGACGGCTGGTACCTCACCTCCGAGGGCGACGGCACTCCGCTCGCCCTCTCGATCGGCCCGTCCGGCGGTCAGCCGTACAAGGTCGCCGTCGAGACCGCCCGCTCCGGCTTCTTCCCCGCGGGGGAGTGGACGCACGTGGTCGCCACGTACGACAAGAGCACCAAGGCCGTCGCCTTCTACCGCAACGGGGTGAAGCAGACCGCCGTCGTCAAGACCGCGCCGTCCTCCTCCGCATCCGGCGTCCTCGGCTCCGAGAGCACCTCGACGAAGACCCTCGGCTTCAACGGCCCCCAGTACAACGGCGCGCACCTGCGCGGCCTGCTCGACGACTACGCGCTCTACAACGGCGTCGCGACCACCACCGACGTCGTCGCCCTGACGAAGGCCGGCAACCCCTCCTTCGACCCCGCGAGCATCGCCCGGGCCGACCTCGAGCTGGTCGCCCCGCCCGCGAGCACCAGCACCGGCTTCACCCTGCCCACCGTCGGCGCGAAGGGGTCCGCCCTCAGCTGGACCTCCTCCGACCCGGCGACCGTCGCGATCAGCGGAGGCACGGCCGCGGTCACGCCGCCCACCGGCTCCGCGACGCAGGTCGTCCTCACCGGCTCCGCCACCTACGGGGGCAGCACCGCGGTCACGAAGACCTACACTCTCCAGGTGCAGCCCCGGGGAGTGAAGACGTCGAACTACCTTCTGGAGGCCGGCCTGTCCGACGTCTCCGTGCAGGACCCCTACCTCGAGAACGGGGAGCAGCAGACCGTCGAGTACCTGCTGAGCCTCGACCCCGAGATGTTCCTCTACTCCTTCTACCGCGAGGCCGGGCTCACGCCGACCACCAGCGGCGGATACGGGGGTTGGGAGCGCGAGAACGGCACCCGGTTCCAGGGCCACTTCTTCGGCCACTACCTCTCGGCGCTCTCGCAGGCCTACGCGACCGAGGAAGACGCGGCCACCAAGGCGGCACTGCTCGCGAAGCTCACCGCTTCCGTCGACGGTCTGAAGAAGGTCCAGGACGCCTACGCGCTGAAGGACCCCGCGAACGCCGGCTACGTCTCGCCGTTCCCGACCCGCTACCTCCCCTCGGGCGGCGACGGCCTGCTCGTCCCCTTCTACAACCTGCACAAGGTGCTCGCAGGCCTCCTCGACGCCCACGACCAGGCGCCCGACGCCGTCTCGCAGAAGGCGCTCACCGTCGCCGGCGGCTTCGGCAGCTGGATCACCGCCTGGGCGGGCCGCCAGGCCAACCCCGGGCAGCTCCTGAACACGGAGTACGGCGGAATGAACGAGGCGCTCTACCGCCTGTACGAGACCACGCACGACCCGGCGCACAAGCGCGCGGCCGAGTACTTCGACGAGACCGCGCTGTTCCAGAAGCTCGCGAACAACGAGGACGTCCTCAACGGGCTGCACGCGAACACGACCGTCCCGAAGCTGATCGGCGCGCTGAAGCGCTACCGCGTCTTCACCGACGACCCGGCGCTCTACGCCACGCTCACCGCCGCGGAGAAGTCGGATCTCGACATGTACCGCCGTGCCGCCGAGAACTTCTGGCGCATGGTCGACGAGACCCACACCTACGCCAACGGCGGCAACAGCCAGTCCGAGCACTTCCACGCACCCGGCACCCTGTACGAGTACGCCACGAACGGCCAGACCACCGGCTACGGCGAGAACTCGACCTCCGAGGGCTGCAACATCTACAACATGCTCAAGCTCACCCGGGCGCTGTTCCAGGTGACCGAGGACGTGAAGTACGCCGACTTCTACGAGGAGACGTTCATCAACGGCGTCCTCTCGGTGCAGAACCCGGACACCGGCATGGTGACCTACTTCCAGCCGCAGACCGCGGGCTACGCCAAGGTCTTCGGGCACGAGCTCGACGAGTTCTGGTGCGACCACGGCTCGGGTATCGAGAGCTTCACCAAGCTCGGCGACTCGATCTACTTCGAGAAGCCGAAGACCGTCTTCGTGAACCAGTTCCGCTCCTCGGTCCTCCGCTCCTCCGCGAACAACCTCCGGCTGACCCAGACGGCGGACATCCCGAGCACGGACACGGCGACCCTGAGGGTCGAAGCGCTGGCCGGAGGAGCCGTGGCCGCGGACACGACCCTCAAGCTGCGCGTGCCGTCCTGGATCGACGGAGCGCCGACGCTCACCGTGAACGGTGCCGTCCGTGCCGTCACGGCCCAGGCCGGATACGTCTCGGTCGCCGTCGCCGCCGGTGACGTGCTGACCTGGAAGCTGCCCGCCGCGGTCAGCGCGGTCGCGGACACGGAGAACCCCGACTGGACCGCGTTCCGCTACGGACCGGTGCTGCTGGCGACCGAGCTCAACCGCTCGAACGTCGAGGCGTCCTATGTCGCCGGCGTCCTGGTGCGCATGGGCACGGCCGACAAGTCCGTGAACTCGAACGTCGTCGTCGCGGACTCCGCGGCCTGGAAGTCCGCGGTCCGCGGCAACCTGGTCCGCCTGCCCGACGGCGCGGACGGCAACGGCCGCACGACGATGCGCTTCGGCATGAAGAACGTCGACGCCGCGTCCGCCGCCCGGGTGTTCACTCCGTACTACAGCCTCTACAACGCCCGCTACGCGACCTACATGACCCTGATCGAGCCCGACTCGGCCGCGGCCCAGGAGCTGATCCGGACGCAGAAGGAGCAGCTGCGCGTCGACGAGACGACGATCGACTCCCTCACCTCCTTCGACAACAACAACAGCGAGGCCGACAAGAACTACAAGACCGCGCGGTCCTCGGTGGGGACCTGGCGCGGCGAGGGGTACCGCGACGGCGAGCGCTCGGCGGAGGCGTACTTCCAGTACGACATGATCGTCGACCCGGCTCTGCCGGCGAACTACCTCGGGGTCCGCTACTACGGCGGCGACGCGGGACGCACCTTCGACGTCTACCTCAACGACGTGAAGCTCAAGACCGAGGTGGTCTCGGGAGCGGCCGGAGCGACGAGCTGGTACGTCCAGTACGACCGGATCCCGGCGTCGATCCTCAGCGGTCTCGCCGCGAAGGACAGCTACAAGCGCGACCAGAGCGGGAAGTACGTGCTCGACGCGAAGGGGCAGAAGATCCCCGTCGTCACGGTGCGCTTCCAGGGCACCGGATCCAGCTACGTCGGCGGTGTCTTCGGGGTCTACACGACCGAGTCGACCACCTACGCTGCGGACCCGGAGCTGACGAAGCTCTCCTCCGACGTCGGGACGCTCTCGCCGGCTCTCGCCGCCGGGGTCAGGGACCACACGCTCACGGTGCCGGCCGGCACGACGAGCGTCTCGCTCGACCTGGACCCGGCCGTGCCCAGCGGCCTGGTGAAGGTCGACGGCGTGCTGATCGACGACACCGTCCGCCGCACCGTGCCGCTCGCGGCCTCGGGGACGACGAGCGTGGTCGTCGAGTCGTCGGCGCAGGACCACACGACGACAGCGACCTACCGCCTCTCCATCGTCCGCGCCTCCGCGGCGACGGTACCGACGACCGTGGCGGCCACCAGCCGCTGCGTGGCGGGCAAGGTCGTGGTGACGGTCACCGCTCGGAACGATGCGAAGGTCCCGGCGGGGATCACCCTCGGCTCCGCCTGGGGCTCGAAGGCGTTCACCGGGATCGCTCCCGGGTCGAGCGCCTCGCACGCCTTCACCACCCGCGCCGCCTCGGTGGCCGCGGGCTCGGCGACGGTGACCGCGACGGCGACCGTGGACGGAGCATCGGTGACCACCACGAAGCAGGCCGCGTACTCCGCTCTCACCTGCAAGTGACGTGACGACGACGGCCGCCGGGGATCGCCCCCGGCGGCCGTCGTCGTCAGTCGGAGGTGCGGTAGAGGCCCTGGAGCAGCCCGATGACGTCGCCCAGGAGGGGCGGCGGGTCGCTCCGGATCCACGCGGCGTGCACGGGGACCGGCGGGGCGTCGCGGACGACCCGGTAGGCGAGGCCCTGCCGTCGGTACTGGCTCACCGTCGATTCCGCGGTCACTCCGCGGGCGGAGCCGCTGCTGATCACCGTGAGCCAGTCGTCGACGTCGGTCGTCGGGACGGTGATCCGCGGCCGGTCGTGCTCGGGCCAGAGGTCGAGCCGGGTGCTCCCGGTCCGGTCGTCGAGCGCGAGCGGAGCGGTCGCCACCTGGGCGAGCGTGACCGTGCGCTTCGCGGCGAGCGGGTCGTCGACGGACAGGGCGCAGTAGCGCTTCTCGGTGCCGATCAGAGCCGACTCGACGTCCGCAGCCGGAGATCCGCGCCGGAGGATCGCGAGGTCGCTGAGGCCCTCCGCGAGCCCCGCGGTGGGGGTGTTGGAGCGGATCAGCCGCAGCTCGTGGCGGGGGAGCGCCGCGGCCCAGCGGCGCTGGAACTCCTGGGTGTGCTCGCCGAGAGCCGACCAGGCGTAGCCGATCCGGATCGTGTCCGTTCCGGCCGCCGCCTCCTCGCGCAGATCGTCGACGACGGCCAGGACGCGGCGGGCGTGCCGAAGCACCCGCTCGCCCGCCGGCGCGAGCTCGACGCTGCGGGTCGTCCGGTGGAGGAGCCTTCGTCCGAGGACGGACTCGAGCGCCGCGACGTTGCGGGAGACCGCCGTCTGGGAGATGCCGAGGTCGATCCCCGCGTCGGTGAAGGTCCCGGCGTCCACGACGCCGACGAACGACCGGAGGTGGCGCAGTTCCAGATCCATGACCGCATCCTATTCATGCGGTTCCCGCATCGATCGGACCGGTGATGCATTGTGAGCCGGGGCCGGACGGCTCGCAGACTTCCGGCATGACGAAGCAGCTCCCCGGCGACGGACGGACCGTCGGCGTCGCGACCGCCCTCGCGAGCGCCCTCTCGAATCAGCTCGGGGCGGCCTCCGGGACTCTGGCCTTCCCGGTCCTGGGATCCGTCGGAGTGGTCGCCGTCCGGCAGATCGTCGCCGCGCTGATCCTCCTCCCGGTCGTGCGGCCGCGGATCCGCGACCTGACCCGCGCGCAGTGGTGGCCCGTCCTGCTCCTCGCCGTGGTGTTCGGAGCGATGAACCTCACGCTCTACGCGGCCATCGACCGCATCGGGCTAGGGCTGGCGGTGACCCTGGAGTTCTGCGGGCCGCTGGCGGTCGCGCTCCTCGGCTCCCGGAGCAGGACCAGCGCGCTCTGCGCCCTCGTCGCCGGAGCGGGCGTCCTCGCGATCGCCGGGCCGAGGCCCTCGTCCGACCAGCTGGGGATCGCGCTCGGTCTCGCGGCCGCGTGCTGCTGGGCCGCGTACATCCTGCTCAACCGGATCATCGGACTCCGGCTGCCCGGAGCGCAGGGGACCGCCACGGCGACCGGGATCTCCGCCGCCGTCTTCCTGCCCGTCGCCGTCTGGACGCTCGTCTCGACGCGCCCCGACGCGGGCACCGTGCTCCTGGCGGTCGGCGCCGGCGTCCTGGCGACGGCCGTCCCGTTCGTGGCCGACGTGATCGCGCTCCGGAGGCTCCCGGCGAGCGTGTTCGGGACGCTGATGAGCGTCAATCCCGTCCTGGCCGCCCTCATCGGCGCGGTCGTGCTCGGGCAGGACGTCGGCGCGGCCGGATGGATAGGGATCGCCCTCATCGTCATCGCGAACGCGGCGGTCCTCCGGCGGGGGCGTCGCGCGCGGTGAGGCCCGGCGGCGGGCCGAGCGAGAGGTGATCCCGTCGAGATGCCGCCGCTGTGCGTTACCTGTTCGTTATGAAAAAGGCGTTTACACGACCAAACCAGGGACACCCTGGGAAACGGCAGGTCGCGGGAGAAAACTCTCCTCCATGAATGAGACAGCGGCACCCGTGCGCGAGCATCGAGCTCTCTACTTCCTGCTCGCCGCCCTCGCGGGCATCGTCACGGGCGGAGTCCTTCTCGCCGTCGCCGAGCTCATCGCCCTCGCGGTCGCCCGCACCGCGAGCCCCGTGCTCGCGCTCGGCGCCTTCATCGTCGACATCGTCCCGCGCCCGCTCAAGGAGTTCGCGATCGAGACGTTCGGCGAGAACGACAAGACCTTCCTGCTCGGCAGCGTGGGCGCCGCGGTCGTCGTCGCCGCCGCGATCGCCGGAGTGCTCCAGCTGGTCCGCCCGCCGCTCGGCCAGGTGCTGCTCGTGATCGCCGGCGGCCTCTCGATCGCCGCCATCGTGACCCGCACCGGAGCGTCGCCGCTCGCTGCGGTGCCCACGCTGGTCGGACTCGTCGTCGCCGTCGTCGTCATGCACCTCCTCTTCACGCGCCTGCGCGGCTGGCGTGCGGCCCGGGCCTCGGAGGCCAGGGGAACATCCTCCGAGGCCCGTCCGGGCGCCCTCGAGCGCCGCGGCTTCTTCCGCATCGCGCTGATCTCCGCCGTCGGCGCGGCCGTCGTCGGCACCGGCGCCCGCCTGGTCAACGCGGCGACCTCCTCCCTCGCCGGCGTCCGCGACGCCCTGCGCCTGCCGTCCCCGCGCAGCACCGTCTCGGTCCCCGCGGGCGCCGAGCTCGACATCGAGGGCATCACGCCGCTCTACACGCCGAACGCCGACTTCTACCGCGTCGACACCGCCCTCACCGTGCCCAACCTGGACCCGTCGGCCTGGTCGCTGAAGATCACCGGCATGGTCGACCGCGAGGTGACGCTGAACCTCCAGCAGATCTTCGACATGGGCCTCGACGAGTACGGCATCACCCTCACCTGCGTCTCGAACCAGGTCGGCGGCAACCTCGTCGGCAACGCCAAGTGGCTCGGCGTACCCCTGCGCGACGTGCTGAAGATGGCCGGCGTGCAGAGCGGAGCCGACATGCTCCTCTCGACCAGCAGCGACGGCTACACGGCGTCCACCCCGATCACCGCGGTCACGGACGAGAACCTCGACGCGATCCTCGCCGTCGGCATGAACGGCGAGCCCCTGCCGTTCGAGCACGGCTTCCCGGTGCGGATGATCGTGCCCGGCCTCTACGGCTACGTCTCGGCCACCAAGTGGCTCACCGAGCTCAAGGTCACCACCTTCGAGGCCGACCAGGCCTACTGGACCCCGCGCGGCTACTCCGCCGAGGCCCCCATCAAGATGTCCTCGCGGATCGACACCCCGCGGATCGGCGTCCCCGTCACCTCGGGCGCTCTCAAGATCGCGGGCGTCGCCTGGGCGCAGAGCATCGGCATCGAGAAGGTCGAGGTGAGCATCGACAACGGCGACTGGCAGGAGGCGACGCTCTCGACCCCGGTCAACCTCGACACCTGGGTGCAGTGGTTCGTCGACTGGGACGCCCAGCCCGGCTCGCACTACGTCGCGGTCCGCGCGGTCGACAAGAACGGCATGGTCCAGATCGAGGACCGCGCACCGGTCGCGCCCGACGGCTCCTCCGGCTGGCAGCGCACGCTCATCAACGTCACCTGACGCCCCGTGGAGGCGCCGATCCCCGGGGGTCGGCGCCTCCGGCGCGTCCGGCGTCCGTCGCGACGACGCCCCCGCAGTGCGGACGGCCCTGACGCGACGTCGCCTCCGCGGCAGGCACCGCGGCACGTCCCGGCCCGGCGCGCAAGCCTCCGCGGCGGCGCGGCCCGCGAAAAGGCGCCGCTCTAGCCTTCGAGGATGCGCTCCCGGCTCCTCCACCTCCGCGAATCCTTCTGGTTCCTCCCCGCCCTGTTCGGCGTCCTCGCCGTCGGGCTGGCGCTGGGGCTGGTCGAGGTCGACCACCTGCTGGTCCGCGCCGGCGTCAGCGACATCCCCCTGATCGAGGACCTGTCGCCGACCGGCGGCCGGGCGATCCTCTCGGCGATCGGCGGGACGATGCTCGGCGTCGCCGCGACCTCGTTCTCGATCACGATCTCGGTGCTGGCGACCACGTCCTCCGCCTACGGGCCCCGGCTGGTCCGCAACTTCATGGCCGACCGCGGCAACCAGATCGTCCTGGCGGTGCTCACCTCCACGTTCCTGTACTCCCTGATCGTGCTGCGCGCGGTGCACACGGAGGAGGACGCGTCGCTGACGTTCGTGCCGGTGGTGGCCGTCTCGTTCTCGGTGCTGCTCGCGGTGGGCGACGTCGCGGTGCTCGTCTACTTCATCCACCACATCGCTCTGTCGGTGCAGGTGACGACGCTGCAGCAGCGGGTGCTCGGCGAGCTCGTCGACGTCATCGAGCGGCTGCACCCGGAGGACGGGGAGGAGCCGACGGATGCGGAGGGGGCACTGCTCGCGGAGGAGGCCCTGCCGCCGGCGGGGCGCGAGCCGGTCGTGCTGCGTGCGGTGCGCGGGGGCTACGTCGAGCAGCTCGAGGTCGAGCGGCTGGTCGCCCTGGCCCGCCGCGGCGACGCGCGGCTCCGGGTGCTCGCGCTGCCCGGCGACCACGTCCTCGTCGGCGACCCGGTGCTCGAGGTCCTGGAGGGGTCCGTCGCCCAGGAGGAGGCGGTCGCCGCGGTCGTCGTCGCCGACGCCCGCACCCCGCACCAGGACCTCCGCTACGCCGTCCAGCAGGTGGTCGAGATCGGAGTCCGCGGGCTCGCGACCGGCACCAACGACCCGTACACCGCGGTCGGCGCCGTCGAGGCCCTGACCAGCGCGCTCGTCGACCTCTGCGGCCGGCCGGAGGCGCGCGGCCGCTACTCCGACGCCGACGGAGTCGTCCGCCTAGTCGTCCCGTGGCCTCGAGCGGGCGAGCTTCTGGCCGACGTGTTCCTCGCCCTGCGCTCGTACGCGATGGAGCAGCCGCTCGTCGTCCGCGCCGGCGTGCGCCTCGCCGAGCGGCTCGCGGTCGTCGCCCGCGGCGGGACCCGCGTCGAGCTGCACCGCCAGGTCCAGGCGTTCGCCGCCGCGCACGCCGCCGCCGACGGCGACGCCCTCGAGGCGCCGGCCCTGCGCGCGTCGCTCGCCGCGCTCGAGGCGCGTCTCGCGGCCTGAAGCCGGCCTGCCGGATGCTCCGGGAAGCCGCACCGCCCATGGAGTGCTCGAATCGATTCGAGTAGGCTCGGCGCATGACAGAGAACACCACTGAGCTGCGCGTGGGGGTCGTCGGCCTCGGCTTCGCCGGCACCACCCACCTCGACGCCTTCCAGTCCCTGCCCGGCGCCCGCGTCGTCGCGCTCGCCGGCCAGGAGGAGGCGCGCCTGCACGAACTCGGCGCGACCCGCGGCGTCCCCGACCTCTACGCCGACTGGGAGGAGCTCGTCGCCCGCGACGACCTCGACGTCGTCTCCATCGGCGTCCCGAACCACCTGCACCACCCGATCGCCGTGGCCGCGCTCGCGAGCGGCAAGCACGTCTTCTGCGAGAAGCCGCTCGCCACCACCGCCGAGCTGGCGGCCGAGATGGTCGAGGCCGCCCGCACGAACGACCGGGTGCTCGAGATCGCCTACAACCACCGCCGCCGCGCCGACGTCGCCTTCCTCCGCGACTACCTCGACGACGCGCCGCTGGGCGACGTCTACCACGCCCGCGCGAGCTGGCAGCGGCGCACCGGCATCCCCGGCATCGGCTCCTGGTTCACCAGCAAGGAGCTCGCCGGCGGCGGCCCGCTGATCGACCTCGGCTCCCACGTGCTCGACATCGCGCTGCACCTGCTCGACGAGCCGCGCGTGACCAGCGTCTCGGCGGTCGCGTACGGCGAGATCGGCCGCTCCGGCCGCGGAGGGCGCCCGCACGGCGTCGCCGCCACCGGCACGCACGCGTTCGAGGTGGAGGACTTCTCGAGCGCCCTGCTGCGCCTCGACAACGGCCGCTCGCTCCAGCTCGACGCCTCCTGGGCCAGCTACTCGAAGGTCGACGAGGACATCGAGGTCGAGCTGCTCGGCTCGGCCGGGGGCGCGCGCCTCCACATCGCCGACTACGCCACGGAGGGGACTCTGACGCTCTACTCCGAGGTCGCCGGAGCGCCGACCGTCTCGCACCCCGACGTGAAGGTCCCCGCCGGGCACCACCGCTCGGTCATCGCCGAGTTCCTGGAGGCGATCGCCTCGGGAGCCGACGCGCCCGCGGGCGGCCCCCGCTACTCCGGCCACTACGGCGAGTACGCGCTGCACCGCAGCCGGGTGGTCGACGCGATCTACCGCTCCGCCGCCGAGAAGCAGGAGGTGACGGTCGCATGAGCGCCCCGATCGAGGTCCTCGTCTGGAACGAGTTCCGCCACGAGACCCGCGGCGACGAGACCGTGCTGCGCCACTACCCGGACGGCATCCACCGCGTCATCGCGGACGGACTCGCGGAGTCGCTCGGCGACGCCGTCTCGGTGCGCACCGCGACGCTCCCCGAGCCCGAGCACGGGCTCACCGAGGAGGCGCTCGCGACGACGGACGTGCTGCTGTGGTGGGGGCACATCGCGCACGAGGAGGTGTCGGACGAGGTCGTCCAGCGCGTCCTGCGGCACGTGCAGGAGGGGATGGGGATCCTGGTCCTGCACTCGGGCCACTACTCGTCGATCTTCAAGGCGCTCATGGGCACGACCTGCTCGCTGAAGTGGCGCAACGACCGCGACCGCGAGCTGGTCTGGACGATCGCGCCCACCCATCCGATCGCCGAGGGCGTGCCCAGCCCGCTGATCATCCCCGAGCAGGAGATGTACGGCGAGTACTTCGACATCCCGGTGCCGGAGGAGACGGTGTTCCTGTCGACCTTCACCGGCGGCGAGGTGTTCCGCTCCGGCGTGACCTACACCCGCGGCCTCGGGAAGGTCTTCTACTTCTCGCCCGGCGACCAGGACTACCCCGTCTACCACCACCCGGACATCCGGCGCGTGCTGGCGAACGCCGTCCGCTGGGCCCGCCCGACCCGTCCGGGCACGTCCCTCACGGCCGACCACCACCCCCGGGGCTGGTTCGAGTCCTGACGCGGTCCCCTCCCTCTCCGCGGGATGCCGCTCCGGTGCGCGACACGCCGTGCCGGGCGTACCGACGTGGCGTCTCACGGGGAGGTACTGGGGGGATGCAGCAGACGGAGGGGCGCGAGCCGGACGAGGTGCGCCGGTACGGGGAGGCGCCGGAGCAGATCGCGGACGTCTTCCGCGGGGCGCCCGGCGAGGCGCACCGGCCGGTCGTGCTCGTGCACGGCGGGTTCTGGCGGGCGCGGTGGGACCGGCGGCACGCCCGGCCGCTCGCGGCGGCGCTGGCCGACCGCGGGCACGACGTGCTCCTCCCCGAGTACCGGCGCACGGGCGACCCGGGAGGCGGCTGGCCGGGCACCGGCGACGACGTCCTGGCCGTGCTCGCGGCGCTCCCGGCGCTGCTGCCCGGCGCCGGGCCGGTCACCCTCGTCGGCCACTCCGCCGGCGGCCACCTCGCCGTCTGGTCGCAGGCCGCCCGTCCGTCGCCGCACGTCGCCGCTGTGGTGGCGCTGGCGGGCGTGCTCGACCTGGCCGCCGCCTCCGCCGACCGCCTCAGCGACGACGCCGTGGGGGAGCTCCTCGGCGGCGACCTCGCGCTGCTCCCGGGCGCCGACCCCGCGCAGTTGCCCGCGCCGCCGCAGCCGACCACGTTGATCCACGGCACGCTCGACGAGGACGTCCCTGTCGCCTACAGCCGCCGATACGCCGACCGGCACCCCGCCGTGCAGCTCCACGAGCTCGCCGACGCCGACCACATGGCGCTCGTCGATCCGACGACGCCCGCCTTCGCGATCCTCCTCGCCGCGCTCGCCTGACGCGGGATCGCACCCCCTCGCCCGTCGGCGTGCGCTGGGGACGGATCGCGACGCATCGCCCGCCGACGCGCGACGGAAACAGGCCCCCTACAGGACCGGCGGGTACAGGAAGAGCGGGACCTGCGCGGTGGGGAAGGTGCGGGTGACGTAGCTGTGCTTGCCGCCGTAGTTGTACTCCTCGAGGAGCACGGTGCCGTCGTCGTTGACCTTCTGCACGTACGAGACGTGGTTGTAGGTCCACCACGCGACGCAGCCGACGATCGGGACGCTGCTGGTCGCCCAGCCCTTCGCGGCCCAGTTGTCCGGCCACTCGTAGGCGCTGCCGCCGAGCGGGGTGATGTTCCCCCACGTGTACTTCCACGGCGCGGAGGTGCGGCCGGCGTCGCGGTTGAGGCGCCAGGCCACGAAGTCGACGCACTCGCGGTAGTAGTAGCCGAGGGGCGAGAGTCCGCCGCCGTCGTCGTCGATGGTCTCGTAGGGCCACGGGTAGTCGTCGCCGACCGCGCGGGTCTGCACGGTCGAGAACTCGCCGCCGTTGGATCCGGAGAGCACGGCCGCCTGGCGGCTGGCCTCGTCGAGCTGCGCCTGGGTCGGTGCGGCGAAGGCGTCGCGGACGGCGGTCTGGCCGGCGGCGTCGGAGGAGACGGTGAGGTTCTGGAGGCCGACCCGGTTCGCGGCGGCGCGGCCGGTCGCGGTGGCGGAGGAGCTGCGGGCGCCGTACGCGGGGATCGCGGCCGTGGCGAAGAGGCCGCCGACCACCGAGAAGGTGCCGAAGGCCAGGGCGCGGCGGCTGAGGCCACGGGCTCGGGCGGCCTCGGCGGCGCGGGGAGCGACGGGGCGGGAGGCGGACGCGCGGCGCGGAGAGGCCGGGATCGACCGGGAGGCGGGGGAGGCGACGGCGGGGACCTCGACCGACACGGTCGGAGCGGGCGCCACGGCCGATGCGGCGTCGACGATGGAGTCCGCGGAGTCGTCAGCGCCTGCGGAAGCGGCGGAGTCGTCCGATCCGCTGCCCTCGACCGCGGCACCGGCGGTCGCCGCGCCCGTCTCCGCCTCGGCCCGGGCCGCACGGCGCTCGGCCTCGCGGGCCTCGCGCCGGGTCGGGGGTGCAGTGGTCGGGGTGCCGGCACTCTCCTCAGGGGTGGGAATGCCTGGCTTCGACACGCGTGCGTTCTCCTCGGATGACGGTGGTGACGGGGGTCGGGGGCCGGTGGGAATCCGGCGACGAGCCACTCTAGCCCGAGGCCCGCGCATGACGGAACGATCACGACGGATCCGGCACGGATGCTCCGACCGCTCGCGCCCGTGCGGTGCCAGGATGGGGCGCAACCGGGAAGGAGCTCCTCATGACCGCACCCACCCCCACCGGGCCCGTCCTCGTCGGCATCGTCGACGGCCAGCGACCCGAGGTCCTGCGCACCGCCGCCCGCGTCGCCGCCGACGCCGGAGCCGCCCTGCTGCTCGTGTCGGTCTCGGCCGATCCGTACCTCGTCGGCGAGTACGTCGATCCGATGACCGGCGGCATCCCGCTCGGCTTCGTCGGCGCCGCGGCCGACCGCGGCGAGGGCCCGTCCCTCCCGCCCGGGCTCCGCGAGACGGTCGAGCACGAGCTGCACGGCAGCACCGTGCAGTGGTCGCTGCGCGCGGCGCGGGGCGAGCCCGCCCTGGCGCTCGCCGAGGTCGCCGAGGAGGTCGACGCGCGGATGATCGTGGTCGGCACCCGCGACGCGGGCGTGCTCGCGAGCATCGCCGAGTTCCTCAGCGGGAGCGTCGCCGCCCACCTCGCGCACCGCCAGCACCGCCCCGTGCTCGTCGTCCCGCGCGCCGACCGCGACCCGTCGCGCCCGGCGCCCTGGGACCTCGCGGAGTGACGCGACCCCTCCACCTGCGCCCCTCCGCGATCCTCCTCGTCGCGGCGGGTGGAGGCGTCGGCACGGCTGCCCGCGCCGCGATCGGCGCCGCACTGCCCCCGCTGGGCGTCGTGCCGGTCGCGACGCTCGCCGTGAACCTGCCGGGCGCGTTCCTCCTGGGCCTCCTGCTCGAGGCGCTGGCGCGGCGCGGGCCGGATGAGGGCGGGCGCCGCACCCTGCGCCTCCTGCTCGGCACCGGCGTGCTGGGCGGATTCACGACCTACAGCACCTTCTCGCTCGACACGGTCGCGCTGCTCGAGGGCGGCCACGTCGTGGAGTACCTGCTCTACACCGGCGGCACGCTCGTGCTGGGCGTGCTCGCCGCGGCGCTGGGCATCGCGGTCGCGGGGCGGCGGAGGGCGGCGGCGTGACGCCAGGCCTGCTGCTCGCGGTCGCTCTCGCGGGCGGAGTCGGAGCGGCCGCACGGCTCGTCGTCGACGGGGTCGCGCGGTCGCTCGTGCCGGCGCGCTGGCCGGTCGGCACCGCGCTGATCAACGTCAGCGGGTCGCTGCTGCTCGGAGTCGTCACCGGGCTCGTGCTGGCCGGTGTCCTCGACCCGGTGTGGCGGGCCGTGCTCGGGACGGGCGTGCTCGGCGGCTTCACGACGTTCAGCACGGCGAGCGTCGAGACCGCGCGGCTGCTGCTCGACCGGCGCTGGGCGGCCGGCCTGGGGTACGGCGTCGGCACGGCGGCGCTCGCCGTCGCGGCGGCCGCCGCGGGCCTCGCCCTGACGGGCGTCCGGCTGTCCTGAGCGGCGTGGCGGGCGCTCCGGAGCGGCGTGCGGCTCCGCTCCTCGCCGCCCTTCCCCGGAGCCCACCCCATGCCCCTCCGCGCCGCCTCGTCGACCCCGCCCCGTCACTCCTGATCCCCCCGCTCACGGGGCAGGCGCCCGCCGCCGCCCGCGAGCCGACGCGGATCCTCGCGCGGTGACCCCCGGTCGAGGGACGCCTCGACCTCCGGAGCATGGGTGAAGATGGGCGGATGACATCCGTGGGGGGCGTTCCGGAGCTCAGGCTGGCCGTCGTCGACGACCAGCCCCTCTACCGGCACATGCTGTCGTCGCTGCTGCGCGCGGTGCCGGGCGTGCGGAGCGTCGTGGAGGCCGGATCCGCCACGGAGGCGCGGTCGGTGCTGCGGCCCGCGGAGCTCGACGTGGCGATCCTCGACATCGAGCTCGGCGACGGGGACGGCATCGAGCTCGGGCGCCGGCTGCGGTCCACCGCGCCCGGGCTGGGCATCGTCCTGCTCTCGGCCGTCGACGCGATGCACCGCTTCCTCCGCCTCGACCGCGCCGAGGCCCGCGGCTGGAGCTACCTCTCGAAGACCTCCTCCCTCTCCGCCCCCGCCCTGCTCGCCTCCGTCCGCGCGACGGCGGACGGCCGCACCGTGCTCGATCCGGCGCTGGTCGCCGCCCGCGCGGCCCGCCGCGACTCCCCGGTCGCCGCGCTGAGCCCGCGCCAGTACGAGGTGCTCTCGGGCCTCGCATCGGGGCTGACCAACGCCGCGATCGGCGAGCGCCTCGGCATCGCGGTCCGCTCGGTCGACAACCACGTCAACGCCGTCTACGCGTCCCTCGGCGTCCGCTCGGACGGCGAGCGCAACCCGCGGGTCGACGCAACGCTCCTCTTCCTCGAGCACACCGGATGAGCGCCGGCCCGCGCGACGCGCGCGAGGACAACCGCATCGTCCTCGGAGCGATCACGCTCCTCGGCGGCGTCCTCTCGCTGCTGGCCGCGCTCCAGGCCGTCTTCGCGCTCGGGATGCTGTCGCGGACGCTGCGGGGCGTCGATCCGGGGCCGCTGCTCGACGTGACGACGCGCGTCCTGGTCAACGTGTCGACGATCGGGCTCGCGATCGCCCTGGTCGCGGTGCTGCGTCCCGAGCGCTCGACCGGCGGCGGCCGGGTGGCCCGGACGGCGGTCATCGCCGTGGGGATGGGGCTCGTCCGCTGCTGCCTCCAGGTGCTGACCGGCGTCTACCCGCTCTCGGCCCTCCCCGCTCTCGCGGTCGAGCTGGTCGTCGGATCCACGGTGATCGCGCTGATCACCGCCTACGGCTACCTGCTCGTGCGCGCGGCACGGCGCGTGCGCGAGAAGGAGCGGGAGCACGCCCGCGCCTCCGTGCAGGCGCTCGAGGCGGTGCAGGCCCTGCAGCGGGAGGAGCTGCGGGTGCGGCGCGACGTCGCGCAGAGCCTGCACGGCGGCCTCCAGAACGGACTCGTGGTGCTGACCGCCGAGCTGCACGCGGTCGCGAGCACATCCGACGAGGCGGCCTCGGAGCGGCTGCTCGCCATCGCCGCTCGGCTCGACCGGCTCCGCGAGGACGAGGTGCGCGCGGTCGGCCACGCCCTCTACACGGTCGAGATCGACCACGGCCTGGTCCCCGCCGTCCGCGACCTCGTCGCGCGCCTCCCTCCCGAGATCGCCGTCGACCTCGACCTCGGCCGCATCCCGGCGCTCGCCGCCGAGGGCGCCGAGCCGCCGCTCGACCAGCGGATGCTCCTGGTCCGGTTCCTGGAGGAGGCGGTCACCAACGCGCTGAAGCACGGCGGCGCCTCCTCGCTGCGGGTGCGCGGCGACGAGGAGGCGGGCGTCGTGGTGCTCACCCTCGACGACGACGGCCGCGGACTCGTCGAGGGGTCGACGCGCTCGGGCCTGGCGCGGCTGGAGCGGCACCTCGCGGTCTACGGGGGCTCGCTGGAGCTCTCGGACTCGCCCGTGCTGGCGGGGGCGCGGCTGAGGGCGCGGCTCCCGCTGTCCGACGCGGACGGCGGCGGGGCGGAGTAGCGGCACCGGCGCTCCCGCCGTCCCTCGCGTCGAGCACAGGGCGGTCCGAGGGACGGATTCACGCCGGATGACGAGCCGCCTCCTCGTGCCCGCCCCTCACGCCGGGTAGACCAGCAGATCCTCCGGAGCGACGGTGAAGCCTGCCTCGCGGCCGGGCGCGAGGTCGAGGCGCGCCGCGTCGGCCGCCGGGACGTCGGCGGTCAGGAGCGCGCTGCGCACCCGCACCGCGTCTCCCCGCTGCTCCACATCGGTGATCACGGCGCGGAGGCCTCCCTCTCCGACGGAGACGGCGGAGGGGCGGACCGCGGCGAGCACCGCGGCGCCGACCGCGACCGGCTCGGCCGCCACTCCCGACAGCTCGTGACCGTCGGCGGTGCGCAGACCCGTCGCGGTGCGGACGCCCTCGAGCAGCTCGAGCCCGGCGAGCTCGGCGGTGAACGCGGTGCGCGGGCGCGTGAGGACCCGGGCGGTCGGCCCCTCCTCGACCACCCGGCCGCCGTGCAGCACCAGAACCCGGTCGGCGAGGGTCCAGGCGTCGAGCACGTCGTGGGTGACCACGATCGCCGAGCGGTCGGCGAGCACCTCGCGGAGCATCCGGCGGAGGACCGGGGCGGTCCGGGCGTCGACCGCGGCCAGCGGCTCGTCGAGCAGCAGGAGGCGCGGGTCGGTCGCGAGGGCCCGGGCGAGGGCGACCCGCTGAGCCTGTCCGCCGGAGAGGCTCCCCGGGCGCCGGTCGGCCAGGTCGGCCACGCCCGCGGCGGCCAGCTCGCGCTCGGCCCGCTCGCGGGACCGCGCCCGTCCGGTGCCGGCGCTGCGCGGACCGAACGCCGCGTTCTCGCGCACGCTGAGGTGCGGGAACAGCAGCGGGTCCTGCGCCAGCAGGGCGACGGGGCGGCGGTGCGGAGGAGTCCACCGGCGGTCGTCGAAGAGCAGGTCGCCGCCGGCGGTCGCCCGCCCGGAGTCGGCGCGGACGAGGCCGGCGATCAGCTCGAGCACGGTCGACTTGCCCGCGCCGTTGGGCCCGAGCAGCGCGATCGTCTCGCCCTCGGCCACGTCGATCCGCACGTCGATCCCGCGCGCCGCGAGCCGCGCCTCCAGCCGCAGGCTCACCGCGGCACCCCCCGGGCGGAGCGGCCGTGCGCGAGACCGATCACGAGCACCGCGACCACCACGAGCACCAGCGCGAGGGCGACCGCCGCGTCCGGATCGCTCTCCCGCTGCAGGTATATCTCGAGCGGGAGGGTGCGCGTCGTGCCCTCGAGGCTGCCGGCGAAGGTCAGCGTCGCCCCGAACTCGCCGAGCGCCCGCGCGAACGAGAGGATCGCGCCCGAGGCGAGGCCCGGCAGGATCAGCGGCAGCGTGATCCGCCGGAGCACCGTCCCGGGGGACGCGCCGAGCGTCGCGGCGACCGACTCGTACCGCGCGCCGGCGCTGCGCAGCGCGCCCTCGAGCGTCAGCACCAGGAACGGCAGGGCCACGAAGGTCTGCGCGATCACGACGGCGGTGGTCGAGAACGCGATGCGGACGCCGAGGGCCTCCAGCGCGCCGCCGAGGAGGCCCATCCGCCCGAAGGTGAAGAGCAGCGCCAGCCCGCCGACCACCGGCGGCAGCACCAGCGGCAGCAGCACCAGCGAGCGGAGCAGGCGCTGGCCGGGGAAGGCCGTGCGGGCGAGCACGAGGGCCATCGGGGTGCCGAGCAGCAGGCACAGCAGGGTCGCGACGGCGGAGGTGCGCAGGCTCAGCAGGAGCGCGGCGACGGAGGAGTCGGAGGTGATCAGCGGCAGGAACTGCGGCCAGTCGACGCGGGCGAGGATCGCGGCGAGCGGGAGCAGCACCAGCAGGGCGCCGAGCGCGGCGACGGCCACGACCCAGCGCGGCAGGCCGGACCCGGTGCGCATCAGCCGCGGGCGAGCGGCGTCTCGACGATGACCGTGGTCGCCTTGACCACCGCCACCGCGGGAGACCCGGGCTCGAGCCCGAGCTCGCGGACCGCCTCGCTGCTCATCAGCGAGACCACGCGGTGCGGACCGCACTGCAGCTCGACCTGCGCCATCACGGTGTCCATCACGATGCCGGTGACGATCCCGACGAAGCGGTTGCGGGCCGAGCGCGCGACCGGGGACGGATCCTCCGGCAGCACGGCGTTCGCGCGGGCGAGCCGGGCGACCTCGAGGCCGTCGACGACGCGTCTCCCGGACGCGTCCTTCGCGCTCTCGAGCGTCCCGTTCTCGATCCAGCGCCGCAGCGTGTCGTCGCTCACGCCGAGCGCAGCGGCGGCGTCCCTGATCCGTATCTGCGGCATGGAGTCGATCCTACGTCCGCGGCTGAGCCTGCGCCGTGCCCGTCTCCTCTCCACGAGATACCGCTCCGGTGCGCTTCCTGCGGCGTGCCGCGCATCCGGGTGGCATCTCGCGGAGAGGGAGGAGCGGAACGCGGAGGGACGGACGCTGGGGATCCCGGGCCGCGCGCGCAACCCCCTGGAGGACCGGCGGGAGCACGACGCACGCTGAAGGGACGACGACACGGGAGGCGGCATGCGCGCGATGGTCTACCGGGGCCCCGTCAAGGTCCGCGTGGAGGAGAAGGACCGGCCGAGGATCGAGCACCCGAACGACGCGATCGTCCGGGTGACGATGGCGGCGATCTGCGGATCCGACCTGCACCTCTACCACGGGCTTCTCCCGGACACCCGGATCGGCCACACCTTCGGCCACGAGTTCATCGGCGTGGTCGACGAGGTCGGCTCGTCGGTGCAGAACCTCAGCGTCGGCGACACGGTGATGGTCCCCTTCACCATCTACTGCGGCTCCTGCTGGTTCTGCTCCCGCGGCCTCTACTCCAACTGCCACAACGTGAATCCGAACGCCACCGCGATCGGCGGCATCTACGGCTACTCGCACTCGGCGGGCGGCTACGACGGCGGGCAGGCGGAGTACGTGCGCGTCCCGTTCGCCGACGTGGGTCCGACGAAGATCCCCGAGTGGCTGCCGCACGAGGACGCCCTGATGCTCACCGACGCCTTCTCGACCGGCTACTTCGGCGCGCAGCTCGGCGACATCGTCGAGGGCGACACGGTCGTGGTGCTCGGAGCCGGACCGGTCGGCCTGGCCGCCGCGCGGTCCGCCTGGCTGATGGGCGCCGGCCGCGTCATCGTCGTCGACCAGATCGACTACCGCCTCGCCAAGGCCCGCGACTTCGCCTTCGCCGAGACCATCGACTACACCGAGGAGGACGACCTCGTCGTCACCCTCAAGAAGACCACCGGCGGGCTCGGCGCCGACGTCGTGATCGACGCGGCCGGCGCGGAGGCCGACGGCAACCTCCTCCAGCACGTCACCGGCGCCAAGCTCACGCTGCAGGGCGGCTCGCCGATCGTGCTCAACTGGGCGATCGACGGCGTCCGCAAGGGCGGCACCGTCTCGGTGATGGGCGCCTACGGTCCGCTCGCGAGCGCCGTCAAGTTCGGCGACGCCGTCAACAAGGGCCTCACGCTGCGGATGAACCAGGCCCCCGTCACCCGGCCGTGGCCGCGCCTGTTCGAGCACATCCGGGCCGGGCACATCACGCCCAGCGACCTGATCACGCACCGCATCCCGCTCGAGCACATCGCCGAGGGGTACCACCTGTTCTCGTCCAAGCTCGACGGCTGCATCAAGACCGTCGTCGTCCCGTAGGAGGATCCCGTGCCGTACACCGCCGACCGCCCCGTCCGCGTGCCGACCGCCGAGGAGCTGCGCGCCCGCATCCCGGGCTGGGGCGCCGACCTCGATCCCGCCGACCGGCCCGCCTTCCCCCGCGAGCGCAGCGACCTCGTGTCGGGCGCGCACTGGGAGCGCCCGGAGAGGATGCGGACGCACGGCCGTCGCGAGAAGAGCATCGAGCACCTCGAGCTGCCCGCCGTCTTCGGCACGGCGCAGCCCCTCCACGGGATCTCGGGCGCGATCCGCCGCTACGCCTACGACCGGTTCAGCGAGGGGCGCCACGCGCACTGGCTGCTGCTCGTGCTGGGTGACCGGGTGGAGTCGACCGGGGCGCACCTCCGCTCGCTGCTCAGGACACGGCCGGACGATCCGATCACCGAGACCGGCGTGCTCGCCGAGGTGCACGCGCACCCGATCGCCTCTCGCCGCGGCCGGACCGACGTGCGCCACCAGATCCTCGACCCGCTGCTCGTCGGCGGCCCCTGGGTCCTCGCCGCCCTCGGCGCCGTGGCCGTCGCCCGCCGCCTCCTGCGCTGACGCCCGTTCCCCTCTCGCGAGAGGCCGCTCCGGTACGCCTCCGTCGGCGTGTCGCGGACCGGAGCGGCGTCGCGCGGAGGAGGACGGGGGTCAGCGGCTGCGGGGCGCGGCGCCCGCGGTCGGCGCGGTGCGGGTGTCGACGCTCGCCGTGAGTGCCGCGGAGTAGCCGGACGCCGGGCTGCCGGACATCGTCGCGAGCTGCAGGGCTCCGCCGTCGTCGCCGAAGACGGAGTCCGAGTCCAGGCCGACCCGGGCGAGGTTCGCGGCCGAGCCCGCATACGACTCGAGGGCGTAGACCGCGGTGCACGCCTCCTCCTGCAGGGCGACCTGCGAGGTCGCGATCGCGTTCGACGCGTCGGTGATCGAGTCCACTCCCGGGTACACCTCGAAGTGGATGTGCGGCCATCGGCCGGAGTAGCAGGCCGGGACGATCGAGGCGAAGGAGACGACGCCCGACGCGTCGGCGACCTGCACGCCGCGGAGGTACGTCTCGTCCTCGACGCCGCTGGAGTACATCGAGTAGTCCCCGTGCGCGTCGCAGTGCCAGACGTACACGGCGGCTCCGGCGAACGGCACGCCCCCGCTCGCCGCGTCGAGGATCGTCAGAGTGAGGGCCAGGGGGACCCCGTCGGCCGTCGCGCCGCCGCCGATGCTGGTGCGCAGGTCGCTGCGGACGATCCCGGAGCGCTCGAGGACGTCGACCCCGTTCGAGCCGTCGCCCGGGTAGGGGCCGGCCGTCTCGTCGGGGATCTCGCCGGCGACCGCGGTGCCGGCCCCGGCCGTGGCGGTCGCGGTGGGAGTCGCGGTGGCGGTCGCGGCGGCGGAGGAGGCGGATCCCGATCCTCCGGTGGCGCACGCCGCGAGCCCGAGGGTCGCCGCCCCCGCGCCGACCAGCGTCAGCACGCCGCGCCGCGAGAAGAGGGTCCCCACGTCGAACGGGAGGCCCTGGTCGACCACCTCCTCCTCGGGGCGGTCGAGCCGGCGGCCCTCGTAGGCCGGTCCGTCGGGCGTGCTGCGGGGCTCCGGGATGCGGGTCATGGTCGTGCTCCTCGTCGATCGTGGTGTCCGTCGCGAGCAACCCTGGCGGCCGGGGCTCTGCGCCTCCGATGACCGTCCTACGACCCTCCTATGACCGACCTGCCGACCGCCCTGCAGGCCTCCTCCGACGCCGCGACGCCTCTCACGGTGCTCCGAACCCGGCCGCCGCGAGCACCGCGCGCCCGGCGTCGGAGGCGACGTACGCGACGAAGGCCGCCGCCGTGGCCGGGTCGCCCGCTCCGGTCAGCGCCGCGATCGGGTACGTGTTCACCGCCTCCGAGGCCTCATCGAAGGGAATGCCGGTGACCGAGCCCGCGGCCCCGCGGACGTCGGTCGCGTAGACGAGCCCGGCGTCCGCTTCACCCGAGGACACCTTGCCGAGCACGTCGGTGACCGACGACTCCTCGCTCACGGGGGCGATGTCGACCCCGGCGGCCTGCTCGACCGCGGCGGCAGCTGCTCCGCACGGCACCTGCGGCGCGCAGACGACGGTGGCGGTCCCGGGCCGGGCGAGGTCGGCGAGCGAGGCGACCTGCGCCGGGTTGCCGGGGGGCACGGCGATCTCGAGCGTGTTCGTGGCGATGTCGACCGGGTCCCCGTCGACGAGCCCGGCCTCGGCGACGGTGGACATCGTGCGCTCGTCGGCGGAGGCGAAGACGTCGGCCGGGGCGCCGTTGACGATCTGCGTCGCGAGGTCGGAGGAGCCGGCGAAGGAGAGCTCGACCTGCGCGCCGGGCTCGGCGGCCTCGAACCCCGTGGCGAGCTCGGTGAACGCGCCCTTCAGCGAGGCGGCGGCGAAGACCGTGAGGGAGCCGCCGGACGAGGACGTCGCGCCGCCGGTGGCCGTATCGCCGGCGGGGGTCGACGGAGCGGAGCAGCCGGCGAGCAGGAGGAGCGCGGCAGCGGCCGGGATGAGGGGGAGCAGGTGACGACGCACGGGGACCTCGGGATCTGGAGTCCGCAGATGCGGCGGACAGCTGATCCTAGGACCTCAGGTGCGGAGGCGGGCCGGAAGGAGGGCCTCACGTGCGGCGGAGAGACGATCCGAGGACCGGACCGGCCGGGCGACGCACCTGCGCGGGGAAGGACCGCCCGCGCGACGCACAGAGGCGGGCGGACCGCAGCCCTCCGGCTCCGGCCCGCCCGCCGCTCGTCGCGGCCGCCTCGACGGCGGTCCTCCGCTCAGCCCTGCGGCGGCGAGTAGAACTGGAGGTCGTTGCCCTCCGAGTCCTTGAAGGGGAGGATGCGGCCCCACTCGTGGTCGCTGATCTCGCCCTCGATCGACGCGCCGCGCGCCGTGAGGCGCTCCAGCTCGTCCTCGATCGAGCCCTCGGGCTGGAACGAGATGACCGCCCCGCCCTGCTCCGCGACCGTCGCCGACTCGCGGGCGTTCAGGCCGATCATCAGCCCGCCGGCGTCCAGCTCCGACCAGTCGTCCGAGGTGTCCTTGACCTCGAGGCCGAGCGTGTCGCGGTAGAACGCGACCGCCCGCTCCATGTCCGTGACGGGGACCCAGACCGTTGCGACTCCTGATGCCATGTCGTGCTCCTTCGCTCGATGATGCCGTTCCTCCGACGCTAGGTCGGGGACGCCCGGAGCGGGGGCCCTTGCGCCGACGCGCGGAGGCTGCTCTCGCGCGGGCGCCTCTCCGCCGAGACACCGCCCCTCGCCGGCGTCTCGGCGCGCAGCGGGACGTCTCCGCCCGGCCTCCTCGCGAACGCTCCCCGCCTCAGCGCTCGGCGACGAAGCGGTGCACCACCGCGAGGTCCTCGTCGCCGAGGCCGGCGTCGACCAGGTCGCGGAACACGGTGCGGAGCGTGCCGAGCAGCGGAGCGGAGGTGCCCGTCGCCTCCGCCTCGTCGGCCGCGGCCCGCAGATCCTTGTCCATGAAGGAGGCGACGCCGGTCGGCGTGTAGTCGCGGGCGACCAGGGCGGCGCGCTTGGTCTCGAGCACGCGGCTGCCCGCGTAGCCGCCCTGCAGCAGGGCGAGCAGCGTGTCGAGGTCGAGGCCGGAGCGCTCGGCGATGACGGCGGCCTCCGCGATCGCGGTCATGGTCGCGGCGACGACGAGCTGGTTGCAGGCCTTCGCCACCTCGCCGGCGCCGAGCGGCCCGAGGCGGACGGCGGTCCCGCAGGCGGACAGCACGGGCAGCACGCGGGCGACGTCCTCCTCCGCTCCGCCGGCCATGATCGAGAGGGTCCCCGCCTCGGCGCCCTCGGTGCCGCCGCTGACGGGGGCGTCGACGAGGCGGAGCCGCGGGTGGCGTCCCGCCAGCTCGCGCAGGCCGGTGGCGGACACGCTGGAGCAGACGACGAGCACGAGGTCCGACCCGGCGGCGAGCACTCCCTCTTCTCCCTCGAGCACCTCCTCGAGCTGCGGCAGGTCCGGCACCATCACGATCAGCACGTCCGAGGCGGCGGCGAGTGAGCGGGCGGAGTCGTGCCACTGCGCCCCGGGGACGGCGCGGCGGGCGCGGTCGGCGGAGCCGGGGCGCGCGGTGATCCCGAGCGGGACGCCGGCGGCGACGAGGCGCCGGGCCATCGGGGCGCCCATGCTCCCGAGCCCGACGAAGCCGGTGCGCGCGGGCGGGAGGGCGGCGGTCGTGATGTCCGGCATGCGCCCAGCATATCGAACAGGGTTCACAGGAGTGAAGTAGGGTGGGCGCGGGCCGATCCGGGGGAGAGCCTCCCGCGCCGTCCCGCGAAGGGACACCCGTGACCGATCGCCTCCGCGTCGTCATCGCCTCGCCGCTCAGCCCCGAGCTGATCGCCCGCATCGTCGAGCTCGAGCCGCGCCTCGACGTCGTCGCCGACCAGAGCCTCCTCCCTCCGATGCGCCACCCCGGCGACCACGGCGGAGACCCCTCCTTCCGGCGCACCCCGGAGCAGCAGCGCGCCTTCGACGAGCTGGTCGACTCCGCCGACGTGCTCTACGGCGTGCCGGACGAGACCCCCGCCGCCCTCGCGCGCACGGCGGCCGCGAATCCGCGCCTCCGCTGGGTGCAGACGATGCCCGCGGGCGGAGGCGCGCAGGTGCGGGCCGCGGGGCTCGACGACGCGCAGCTCGAGCGCATCGCGTTCTCCACCTCGGCGGGAGTCCATTCCGAGCCGCTCGCCGAGTTCGGGGTCTTCGGACTCCTGGCCGGCGCCAAGTCCCTCCCGCGCCTCCAGTCCCTCCAGCGCGAGCGCGTCTGGGGCGGCCGGTGGACGATGGGGCTGATCTCGGAGCAGACGGTCCTGATCGTGGGGCTCGGCACGATCGGGCGCGCGACGGCCCGCAAGCTCCAGCAGCTCGGCGCCAGCGTGATCGGCACGAGCCGCCACGAGACCGAGGTGGAGCACGTCGACGAGATCGTCGCCCCCGACGCGATCGCGGAGGTGGCGGGCCGGATCGACGGGGTCGTCGTCACGCTCCCCGGCACCGCCGCCACCGAGAAGCTGGTCGGCTCCGAGTTCTTCGCCGCACTGCGCCCCGGCGCCTCGTTCGTCAGCGTCGGCCGCGGGACGGTCGTCGACGAGGAGGCGCTGCTCGCCGCCCTCGACGACGGCCGCGTCGGCTTCGCCGCGCTCGACGTGGTGGCGGAGGAGCCGCTCGAGCAGAGCAGCCCGCTCTGGAGCCACCCGAGCGTCCTGATCAGCCCCCACACCGCGGCGCTGAACGTCGCGGAGGACCGCCTGATCGCCGAGCTCTTCGCGCGCAACGCCACCCGCTTCCTCGACGGGGAGCCCCTGATCAACCGAGTCGATACGGTGGAGTTCTACTGATCCCGCCCCCGGAAGAGGACGCCATGGCCCGCCCCGATGCGCCCCCGACGACGGTCGACTCCGACAGGGGCTCGGGCGCCCCCGCCGTGTCGCGCGCCATGCGGATCCTCGACCTCCTGGCCGACGCGGGCGGCCCGCGCACGCTGACGGACATCGCCCGCGAGCTCGGGATCGCCAAGTCGTCGACCTCGAACCTCTGCGCCGCACTCGAGGAGGGCCGGCTCATCCGCCGCGTCGGCTCCGGCTTCCTCCTCGGTCGGCGCACCGTCGAGCTCGGCAGCCACTACCTCGCCGGCTTCGACCCGGTGCGCGAGTTCTACCGGCTCTGCGAGGAGTCGCCGGTGCTCTCTCGTCAGCTGGTGCAGATCGCGCTGCTCGACGGCACGCGGGTCCTCTACCTGGCGGTGCACGAGGGGCGGGAGCGGTTCGCGCTGTCCGCGAGCGTCGGCGATCGGTACCCCGCCTCCGCCACGGCCGTCGGAACGGCGCTCCTGGCCGAGCTCGACGACAGCGAGATCGCCGAGCGCTTCGCCGACGACCGCGACATCGTCGTCTTCACCGACCGGTCCACGTCCTCGACCCGCGAGCTGCTCCGCAAGGTCGCCGCGGCGCGCGTGCGCGGCTACGCGATCGACGACGGCGAGCTGCACCCCAGCGTCCTGGGCGTCGCCGTCGCGGTCCCGGCCGCCACCCGCTCCGATCTCTCGGTCGCGGTCGGCGTCTCGCTGGTCCGGCCGGTCGCCGACGATCAGGAGGAGGTCGTCGCGGCCCTCCGCGAGGCCGCCGCGGCGCTCGGCCGCCCGCCCCTCGTCGCCGGAGCGCCCGCCTGACGCCTCGCCGTCCATTCCGTTGAATCCCGTTCACTGGGCTGTTACGCTCGGCCCATCCCGCCTCTGCGGGCCGGAGTGAGCGAGGCACCGTGGCGACCAGCAGAACGAGCAGCACGAGCAGCCGCACCGGCGTCGAGCCGAGGGGCGTCCGCTGATGCGCCTCGCGCGGATCCGGGCCGAGGACGGACCGGCCGTCGTCCTCCAGGTCGCGGGGGAGTGGCGCGAGATCGAGGACGCCTTCGCCGCGGAGCCGGTCGAGACGGGCCGCCGCTGGCCCGTCGAGGGCGCGCAGCTGCTGGCACCGGTGGAGCCCCGCGTCATCCTCGGCATGGCGCACAACGGCTCCGCGGCCGACCGGCTGCTGCCCCCGCAGGCCTTCCACAAGACCGCGCACACGCTGGCCGGGCCCGGCGATCCGATCGTCCTCGACGAGGGCATCGGCCCGGTGGTCGTCGAGGGCGAGCTCGCCCTGGTCATCGGCCGCACCGCGCGGCACCTCACGCCCGAGGACGCGCTCGCGCACGTGCTCGGAGCGACGGTCGCGAACGACGTCACCGCTCCGGGGATGATCGCCGCCGACGGCCTCTTCCTCCAGGGCAAGAACGGCGACGGCTGGACGCCGCTCGGACCGTGGATCGAGACCGGAGTCGACGTCGACGCGGTCGGCATCACGGTGAGCGTCGACGGGGAGGTGCGGGCCGTCTCCTCGACCGACCGCCTCGGCTGGCGCGCCGCCGAGATCCTGGTGCACCTCACCTCCCACCTCACGCTCCACCCGGGAGACGTCGTCCTCACCGGCTCGCCCGGCACGGCCGTCGAGGTCGGGCCCGGCCAGGAGGTGCTGATCGCCCTCGACGGGATCGGCGCGCTCGCGAGCCGCACCGTCGCGGGCCCTCCGCGCGCGGCGCCTCCGCAGCCCTGACACCCGCTCCGACCCTCTGGAGGAACCGTGCTCTTCGACCTGACCGACCGCGTGGCGCTCGTCACCGGATCCAGCCGCGGCATCGGCCGCGCCGTCGCCACCGGCCTCGCCGAGGCGGGCGCCACCGTCGTCCTGAACGGCCTCGACCCCGAGCGCCTCGAGGCCGCCCGCGCCGAGCTCGCGGAGCGGTTCCCCGGCACCGACGACCGCCCGCGGATCCACGCCCGCGCCTTCGACGTCACCGACGACGCGGCCGCCGAGGCGGGCGTCGCCTGGATCGAGGAGGCGGTGGGCCCGCTGCGCATCCTGGTCAACAACGCCGGCGTCCAGCACCGCGTGCCCCTGCTCGAGCTCGAGGTCGCCGACTGGGAGCGGGTGCTGCGCACGAACCTCACCAGCGCCTTCGTGGTCGGCCGGGCGGCGGCGAAGCGGATGATCCCGCGCGGCGCCGGGAAGATCGTCAACGTCGCCTCGGTGCAGGCCGATCTCGCGCGGCCGACGATCGCGCCCTACACCGCCTCGAAGGGCGGGATCCGCAATCTCACCCGCGCGATGACGGCGGAGTGGGCGCAGCACGGCATCCAGGTCAACGCGATCGCTCCGGGGTACATCCACACCGAGATGACGCAGGGCCTCGTCGACGACGTGGCGTTCAACAGCTGGATCCTCGGCCGCACGCCCGCCGCGCGCTGGGGCCGCGTCGAGGACCTGATCGGCCCCGCCGTCTGGCTCGCCTCCGACGGCTCGGACTACGTCAACGGGCAGGTCGTCTTCATCGACGGCGGCATGACCGTCGTCGTCTGAGCCACCCCTCGACCCACCGAACGGAACCCGCATGACCGCGCTCGTCCCCGCCTCCACCACCCGCGTCGTCGTCCACGCCGCCGGCGACCTCCGCGTCGAGGAGGCGCCGCTCGCGCCGCGCGGCCCCGGCGAGGCCCTCGTCGCCGTCGCGTACGGCGGGATCTGCGGCTCCGATCTGCACTACTGGACGCACGGCGCCGCGGGCGAGTCGATCCTCCGCGAGCCGCTGACGCTCGGCCACGAGGTGGTCGGCACGGTCGTCGAGGCAGCGGCGGACGGCTCGGGACCCCCGGTCGGCGCGGCCGTCGCCGTGCACCCCGCGACCGCTCGCGGCGAGTGGCCCGACGGGCGCCCCAACCTCGCGACCGAGGGCACCTATCTGGGCAGCGCCGCGCGGATGCCGCACACCCAGGGCGCGTTCGCCCGCCACGCGGTGCTGCCGGCGCGCATGCTCCGCGAGCTGCCCGCCGGTCTCGGGCTCCGGGAGGCGGCGCTCGTGGAGCCGGCGAGCGTCGCCTGGCACGCGGTGTCGCGCGCGGGGGAGGTGTCGGGACGGCGCGCGCTGGTGATCGGCAGCGGCCCGATCGGAGCGCTGATCGTCGCCGTGCTGAAGCGGGCGGGGGCGGCCGAGATCGTCGCCGTCGACCTGGCCGAGGAGCCCCTCGCGATCGCCCGGGCGGTCGGCGCGACCCGGACGATCCGCGCGACCGACGCCGACGCGATCGCCGAGGTCGCGGCCGACGTCGTCTTCGAGTCCTCGGGCAGCCCGCGCGGCCTCGCCTCGGCCGTCCGGGGCGCCGCCCGCGGCGGCACCGTCGTGATGGTGGGACTCCTCCCCTCGGGCGAGCAGCCGGCCCTGATCTCGCTCGCGATCACCCGGGAGCTGCGCCTGATCGGCTCCTTCCGCTTCGTCGACGAGATCGACGAGGTGCTGGCGGCGCTCGCCGACGGGAGCCTCGCGGTGGCGCCGGTGGTCACGCAGGTGCTGCCGCTGGAGCGCGCGCTCGAGGCCTTCGAGCTCGCCCGCGACGCCTCGCGCTCGAGCAAGGTGCTGCTCGACTTCACCCCGTGACGGGCGCTCGAGGCGCCTCCGGAGGGTCGGGATCGCCCGAGCGTTCGGGGTTCCCTCGGACGGCGGTGCCGCCGGAGCACTACCGTTGCACCATGGCGTCCACCGATACCCCCGATTCCGCCCCCGAAGCCGACACCGCTTCCGAGAGCGCCCCCACGCTCACCTTCTCCGACCTCGGTCTCTCCGACCCGGTCCTCAAGGCCCTCAAGGAGGTCGGCTACGAGACGCCCTCGGCCATCCAGGCCGCGACGATCCCGTCCCTCCTCTCCGGCCGCGACGTCCTCGGCGTCGCCCAGACCGGCACCGGCAAGACCGCGGCGTTCGCGCTGCCGATCCTCTCGCGCCTCGACGTCTCGCAGAAGACGCCGCAGGCCCTCGTGCTGGCTCCGACCCGCGAGCTCGCGCTGCAGGTCTGCGAGGCGTTCGAGCGCTACGCGTCCGGCCTCCGCGGCGTCCACGTCCTCCCCGTCTACGGCGGCCAGGGCTACGGCACCCAGCTCTCCGCGCTCCGCCGCGGCGTCCACGTCGTCGTCGGCACCCCCGGCCGCATCATGGACCACCTCGAGAAGGGCACCCTCGACCTCTCGCAGCTGAAGTTCCTGGTGCTCGACGAGGCCGACGAGATGCTCAAGATGGGCTTCGCGGAGGACGTCGAGACGATCCTCGCCGACACCCCCGTCGAGAAGCAGATCGCGCTGTTCTCGGCGACGATGCCCGCGCAGATCCGCCGCATCTCCGGCAAGTACCTGAAGGAGCCGGAGGAGATCACGGTCAAGAACAAGACCACGACCTCCGTCAACACCACGCAGCGCTACCTGATGGTGTCGTACCCGCAGAAGGTCGACGCCCTCACCCGCATCCTCGAGGTCGAGAACTTCGAGGGCATGATCGTGTTCGTCCGTACGAAGAGCGAGACGGAGACGCTGGCCGAGAAGCTGCGCGCCCGCGGCTACACCGCGGCGGCGATCAGCGGAGACGTGGCCCAGGCCCAGCGCGAGCGCACCGTCGAGCAGCTGAAGTCCGGCAAACTCGACATCCTCGTCGCGACCGATGTCGCCGCCCGCGGCCTCGACGTCGAGCGCATCAGCCACGTCGTCAACTACGACATCCCGATCGACACCGAGTCGTACGTCCACCGCATCGGCCGCACCGGTCGCGCGGGGCGCAGCGGAGCGGCGATCAGCTTCGTCACGCCGCGCGAGCGCCGCCTCCTCGCCGCCATCGAGAAGGCCACCCGCCAGCCGCTGACCGAGATGCGGATGCCGAGCGTCGAGGACGTCAACGTCACCCGCCTCTCGCGCTTCGACGACGCGATCACCGCGGCGCTCGCCGACACCGAGCGCCTGCAGCGCTTCCGCGACATCATCGGCCACTACGTCGAGCACCACGACGTGGTTGAGTCGGACGTCGCCGCCGCGCTGGCCATCGTCGCGCAGGGCGAGGAGCCGCTGCTGCTCTCGCCCGACGACCCCCGCTTCGCCCGTCGCGAGCGCGAGGACCGCGACTCCCGGCCCGACCGCGGCGACCGCCCCGAGCGCGGCGACCGCTTCGACCGCGGCGGCGACCGGGGCGAGCGTCCCGAGCGCCGTCAGCGCCCGGCGAACAGCAACCTCGCCTCGTACCGGATCGAGGTCGGCCGCCGCCAGCGCGTCGAGCCCCGCCAGATCGTGGGCGCGCTCGCGAACGAGGGCGGCCTCAACCGCGGCGACTTCGGGCACATCGACATCCGCCCGGACTTCTCGATCGTGGAGCTGCCGGCCGACCTGCCCCAGGACGTGCTCGACCGCCTCGCCGACACCCGCATCAGCGGCCAGCTGATCGAGCTGAAGCCGGACCGCCGTCCGAGCCGCGCCGGCGCCGACCGCGGCGGACGCCCCAGCGGCCCGAGCCGCTCGAGCGAGCGCCCGGAGCGCAAGCCGCGCTACTGACGGCTCCCGCCTCTGCGCACGGGCTTCCACGAGACGCCACTCCCGGTACAGCGACCCTTGCGTGTCGCGTACCGGAGTGGCGTCCCGCTTTCGTGCGGGGGCGGCCTCAGCGGCGCAGGACGCGCCGGGCCAGCACGTTGCCGAGCAGCTGTACCAGCTGCACGATCACGATGATCACGAGCACCGCGGCCCAGGTGACGACCGGCTCGAACTGCCGGTAGCCGTACTGGATCGCGAAGTTGCCGAGCCCGCCGGCGCCGATGTACCCGGCGACCGCCGACATGTCGATCACGGCGACGAACACGAACGTGTAGCCGAGGATCAGCGGACCGAGCGCCTCCGGCAGCAGCACCGTGCGGACGATCCGGAACCGGCTCGCTCCGACCGACCGCGCCGCCTCGATCACGCCGGGCTGCACGGTCAGCAGGTTCTGCTCCACGATCCGCCCGATGCCGAAGGCGGCGCCGAGCGAGAGGGTGAAGACGATCGCGTCCGTGCCGATGCCGGAGCCGACCACCAGCCGGGCCAGCGGCTGGGCCGCGGCGATGAAGATGATGAACGGGATCGGCCGGAACACGTTCACGATCACGTTGAGCAGTCCGTGGACCACCCGGTTCGCGTAGAGGGCGCCGCCGCGGGTGAGCGCGAGGCCCAGCCCGATCAGCAGTCCGCCGAGCCCGCCGAAGAGGAGGCTCAGCGCGACGATGTAGAGCGTCTCGCCGGTCGCCTGGACGAGCTTGGGCAGGAGCGGGATCAGCTCGTTCATCGGGGCACCTCCGTGAGGGCGACGCGTCCGCCGAGGCGGGCGAGGAGGGGGTCGACGACGCCGTCCGGCGCGTCGAGGGCGACCGTGAGGTGGCCGAAGGCCCGCCCGCGGACGTCGGTGATGCCGCCGTAGACGAGCTCGAGCGGCACGCCGGCGGCCGCGACCTCGGCGAAGACGTCGCCCTGGGAGGCGGAGTCGTCCGAGAACGAGAGCGTGACCATCCGGCCGCGGTGGCGCGCGCGCAGCACGGCCGCCTCCGCGGGCGAGGGCACCGAGCGGACGACCGTGGAGACGAAGCGGCGGGTGACCGGCTCGCGCGGGGCCGAGAACACGTCGAAGACGGGCCCGCGCTCCACGATGCGGCCCGACTCCATCACCGCGACCTTCGTCGCGAGCTGCTGGACCACGTCCATCTCGTGGGTGATCACGACGATGGTGACGCCCAGCTCCTCGTTGATGCGGCGGAGGAGGGCGAGCACCTCTCCGGTGGTGTCCGGGTCGAGCGCGCTGGTGGCCTCGTCGGCCAGCAGGATGCGCGGGGAGGCGGCGAGGGCGCGGGCGATGCCGACGCGCTGCTTCTGCCCGCCCGAGAGCTGCTCCGGGTGGCTGCGCGCCTTGTCGCTCAGGCCGACGAAGCGGAGCATCTCGTCGACGCGGGCGCGCTGCTCCGCCCGCGGGACGCCCGCGACCTGCAGCGGGTAGGCGACGTTCTGCCCCACGGTCTTCGAGCCGAACAGGTTGAACTGCTGGAAGATCATCCCGATCCCCAGGCGCAGCCGGCGCAGCTCGCGCTCGGGCAGGCCCACGGTCTCGCGGCCGTCGATCTCGATGCTGCCGCTGGTCGCGGGCTCGAGGGCGTTGACGAGGCGCGCGAGCGTGCTCTTGCCGGCGCCGGAGTAGCCGATCACGCCGTAGACGTCGCCCGCCTCGATCTCGAGGCTCACGCCGTCGACGGCCGCGGTCGGGGCGGCGCCGCGCCCTGCGCCGGGGTACACCTTGCGCACGTCGGTCATGCGGATGAGCGGCACGGGGCGCCCTTTCTGTTGCGGGGGAGGCGCGGGACCGCGCCGGTGGGGAGCTCCGCGAGCGGATAACCCGACCGGCGCGGTGCCGCGGGTGCCGGAGTCAGGAGGCGGCGGAGATGTCGGTCTCGGCGGACTCGAGCGAGGTCTCCAGCTCGGAGGCGGGGGTCTTCAGGAAGACCGCGGTGCCGCCGGACTGCTCCGAGACGCCGTCGAGCACGTCCTGGCTGTCCTGGTAGATCGAGACGAGCTTCGTGTAGGTCTCGTTCTCGGCGTCGTCGGCCCGGGCGGCGAAGATGTTCGTGTAGAGCAGGGAGGCGGGGTCGCTCGGGTCGTCCTGGGCGATCGCGTCCGAGGCCTTGAGGCCCGCGTTCTCGATGAAGTCGTTGTTGATGATCGCGGCGGCCACGTCCGGGAGCGACGTCGGGGTGAGGGAGGCCTCGAGCGCGGTGACCTCCACCTTCGAGGAGGACTCGACGTCGTCGACGTTCGAGAGCACTCCGCCGCCGTCCTTCAGCTCGACGAGCCCGGCCGACTGCAGCACCAGCAGCGCGCGCGCCTGATTGGTCTCGTCGTTGGGGATCGCGACGGTGGAACCGGCGGGGATGTCCGCGACGTCGTCGTACTGCGAGGAGTAGAGGCCGAGCGGGTAGATCGCGGTCGCGCCGATCGGCACGAGGTCGGCGTCGGCCGAGGTGTTGTACTGCGCCAGGTAGGCGATGTGCTGGAACTGGTTGAGGTCGATCTCGCCCTCGGTGAGGGCGGGGTTGGGCTGGTTGTAGTCGCTGAAGTCGACGATCTCGACGTCGATCCCGGCGTCGGCGGCGGCCTTCTCGTAGGTGGCCCAGTAGGGGTCGCTCGCGCCGACCACGCCGATGCGGACGGTGTCGTCGCCGCCGCCCGCGCCGGAGCAGCCGGCGAGGAGGAGGGCGGCGGAGGCGGCGATCGCGGAGGTCGCGAGGAGTCGGGTGCGCAGGGTCATGGCTGTGGGGATCCTTCCGTGGAGAGGATCCGGGCACTCGGCGCCGACCGAGCGGTGCTGGTCACCGCCGGCGCTGCGACCGGCCTCCGGTCGCTCGGCGCCGCGACTGCACGGATCCCGGGGATCACCTTACGAAGGCGTTCGGACCCGCGCGGAACCCGCGCGTAACACGGCGACTCGGAGGCAGCGGAGGTGCGCGCTCACCGCCTGAGCGCGCCGTCGCGGCCGCTCAGCGCGGGATCGCGCCGTGCCGCGCGCACGAGCTCTCGAGAGCGCTGGGGCTGCTGCTCAGCGCCTGACCGCGCCGCGCCGGGCGCTCAGCTCGCGAGCGCGCCGTCCTCGCCCGCCGACGCCTCGTGCTTGGCGATCCGCTTCGCGATCGCGTCCCGCTCGGCCCGGAGCGACGCGATGGTCGGCTTGTCCAGGCGGGGGTCGGCCAGGTCGGCGAAGGGGCTCGCGGCGCCGGTGCGCGCGGACACGAGCGCGGCGTACGCCTTCGTCGCGGCGCGGAGCTCGGCTCCCGCCCGTTCGACCTTCCGCGGCTTCGACTCCTTGTCCGAGACGAGTCGGGCGTGCTTGTCGAGGGCGTCTACCAGCGCGCGATGCGCGGCGTCAATCTTCTTGCTCATAGGCGCATTATGGCGCAGGATCGGCGCGCGGCGCCGAACGCGTTCCCGCACCCGCCCTCTGTCCCCCTCCGCGAGAGGCCGCTCGGGTACGCGACACGCAGGGGAGGCGTACCGGGGCGGCATCTCGCGGGGAGGGGTCGGGTCAGCGGGCGACCGGCGTGGAGACGGACGACGCGCCGGCGCTGGTGGCCACCGCGTCGAGGACGCGCTGCACGTCGAGGGCGTCGGCGAACGTGGGCGTGACGGGGGTACCGCCGGCTATCGCCTCGACGAGGTCGACGACCTGGTGGGTGAAGAGGTGCTCGTAGCCGATGCCGTGCCCGGTCGGCCACCAGGCCGACATGTACGGGTGCGCCGGCTCGGTGACCTGGATGCGCCGGAAGCCCTGCGCCTCCTCGGGGTCGCGGGCGTCGTAGTACTCGAGCTCGTTCATCCGCTCGAAGTCGAACGCGATCGAGCCGAGCTCGCCGTTCACCTCGATCCGGTTGGCGTTGCGGCGGCCGGTCGCGACGCGGGTCGCCTCGAAGACGCCCAGGGCGCCGCCCTCGAAGGAGGCGGTGAAGGCCGCGGCGTCGTCGACGGTCACGGCGCCGCGCGGGGCGTCGGCACCGGCGCGGCCGCCGAGGCCGACCTGCTCGCTGAGCACGGGGCGCTCGGTGGTGAAGGTGCGCAGCGTCGCCGAGACCGAAGTGATGCCGCGGCCGGTCAGCCACTGGGCGGTGTCGATGCTGTGCGCGCCGATGTCGCCGAGGGCGCCCGAGCCGGCGCGCTCCTTCTGCAGGCGCCAGGTCAGCGGCGCCTCGGAGTCGGACAGCCAGTCCTGCAGGTACTGGGCGCGCACGTGGCGGATGTCGCCGAGGCGGCCCTCCTCGATGAAGCGCTTCGCGAGGGCGAGGGCCGGGGTGCGGCGGTAGCTGAAGCCGCACATCGCCACCTTCCCGGAGGCGGCGGCCGCGGCGACCATCCGCTCCGCCTCCTCGACGGAGTTGGCGAGGGGCTTCTCGCACAGCACGTGCTTGCCGGCCTCGAGGGCCGCGATGGCGATCTCGGCGTGGGTGTCGCCCGGGGTGCAGATGTCGACGAGGTCGATGTCGTCGCGGGCGATGACGGCCCGCCAGTCGGTGGAGGCCTCGCTCCAGCCCAGCCGCTCGGCGCGCTCGGCGGTCGAGTCGGGGTTGCTCCCCACGAGCACGGCGAGCTCGGGGCGGAGAGGGAGGGGGAAGAAGCGGGAGGCGGTGCGCCAGGCGTGCGAGTGGGTGCGGCCCATGAAGGCGGTCCCCACCATCGCGACGCGCAGGGCTCGGTCGTTCGACATCGTCGTCCTTTCGTCGGCCGTACGACCCTGCCACGGGTCGGGGCGCGGGCGCTACCGCGCTCGGCGAGGCCGCCCCCGGGGCGACGCGCCCGGGCTGCACGGACATGAGCACGTTCATAGGGTTCGGAGAGCGCTCTATCACGGACGGAATGTCTCAACAGGCGCCGTCAGATGTCGCGTAATCCCGCGGATCCCAGCCCTGACGCGGTAGCAGGAAGCCCTCGGGGCGACTGGGCGATCACCCGAACCGCCTTCGAATCGGTTCAGAACTTTTGCTTGACCCGCGACGTAAGTGGAAGTAGCTTCATCCGCATGGTCACCGCAGACCCCCGCAGCACTGCTGCACAGCCTCTTCCCCGCACCTCCGACGAGTCTCAGCAGCTGCTTCTGCAGATGCGCGGCATCGTGAAGGTCTTCCCCGGCGCCCGTGCTCTCGACGGCGTCGACCTCGATGTCCGACCCGGTGAGGTGCACTGCCTCCTCGGCCAGAACGGCGCCGGCAAGTCCACCCTCATCAAGACCCTCGCCGGGGCCCACCAGCCCACCGAGGGCGAGGTCCTCGTCGACGGGAACGTCGTCACGATCCCGTCCCCGACGGCGGCCCTCGCCCTGGGCATCGCGACGATGTACCAGGAGCTCGACGTCGTCGACGGCCTCTCCGTCGCCGAGAACATCTTCCTCGGCCACGAGCTCTCCCGCGGCGGCTTCACCGCCCGGGCGAAGGCCACGAGGATCACCCGCGAGCTGATGGAGCGCCTCGGCCACTCCGAGATCTCGCCGAACCGCGAGGTCGGCACGCTCTCCGCCGCCGGCAAGCAGATCGTGCAGATGGCCCGCGCCCTCTCGCACGACGCGCGGGTCATCATCATGGACGAGCCCTCCGCGGTGCTCGACTCCGAGGAGGTGGAGAACCTCTTCCACGTGGTGCGCCAGCTCACCGCCTCCGGCGTCGCCATCGTCTACATCTCGCACCGCCTCGACGAGATCCGCGCCATCGGCGACCGGATCACCGTGATCAAGGACGGCGCCACCGTCGCGCAGAACCTCGCGGTCGCCGACACCCCCACCTCGCAGCTCATCACCCTGATGACCGGCCGCGCCGTCGAGTACGTCTTCCCGGACCGCCAGGAGCTCGACGTCGAGGCCGAGACGCTGCTGAAGGTCGAGAAGCTGGGCCTGCAGGGCTCCTTCTCGGACGTCTCCCTCGAGATCCGCGCCGGCGAGGTCGTCGGCCTCGCGGGGCTGGTCGGCTCCGGCCGCTCCGAGATCCTCGAGACCATCTACGGGGCGCGCCGCGCCAGCACCGGGACGGTCAGCGTGGCGGGCAAGCGCCTGCGCGCCGGATCCGTCACCTCGGCGGTCGACGCCGGTATCGGCCTCTGCCCGGAGGAGCGCAAGAGCCAGGGCCTGCTCCTGGACGAGCCGGTCTACCGCAACATCACCCTCTCGACCTTCGACCGCTTCGCCAAGCGCGGCTTCCTCGACGAGCGCTCCGAGCGCGCGGCGGCGGCCGAGCAGGCGGTCTCCCTCGACCTGCGGCCCTCCGGGGTCGACCGCGACGCCCGCACCCTCTCCGGAGGCAACCAGCAGAAGGCGCTCCTCGCCCGCTGGCTCGTGCGCGGCTGCCGCGTCCTGCTGCTCGACGAGCCGACCCGCGGGGTCGACGTCGGCGCACGGGCCGAGATCTACACCCTGATCAGGGACCTCGCGACCAACGGCGCCGCCGTGCTCGTGGTCTCCAGCGAGATCGGCGAGGTCCTCGGACTCTCCGACCGAGTGCTCGTGATCTCCGACGGCGCCGTGGTCCACGAGGGCCCGGCCGATTCGATCGACGAGCACCGCGTGCTCGATCTCGTCATGGAAGGAAGTGCAGCGTGAGCGGACAGCTCGACACCGCGTCGCCGTCGATCGGCGGTCCGCAGGAGGACGCCGCCCGTCACGTGTCGGCCGCGACGGGAGGCTCCTCCGGGGGCGTGCCCTCGAAGGACTCCCGCTCCGGGATGGCCCGCCTCATGCAGGGCTCCCTCGGCCGCAACGTCGGGCTGCTGCTCGCGCTGGTGATCCTCTGCATCGTCGGATTCGCGACCGCGGGGGAGCGCTTCGCCAGCGTCGACAACGTGCTCACGATCCTCCGCCTCGCCGCCGTCATCGGCGTGCTGAGCATCGGCATGACCTTCGTCATCACCTCCGGCGGCATCGACCTCTCGGTCGGCTCCGTGATGGGGCTCGCGACGGTCTGGGCGAGCACGGTCTCGACCCAGTACTATGCGGCCAACACCTCCTGGCTGGTGATCGTGCTCACCGCGGTCGTCGTCGGCCTCGTCTGCGGCCTGATTAACGGCGCGCTGATCGCCTACGGCCGGGTCGTCGCCTTCATGGCGACCCTGGCGATGCTCGTCGCCGCCCGCGGCTTCGCCGAGCTGATCTCGAACCGCCAGACGCAGGTCGTCACGGTCACGCCGTTCCTCGACTTCTTCCGCGCCGACGTGCTCGGCATCCCGGTGCTCGTGCTGATCTTCGTGGTCGTCGCCGTCGCCGGCTGGATCCTGCTCAACCGCACCACCTTCGGCCGCCGCACCATCGCGGTCGGCGGCAACCCCGAGGCGGCCCGCCTCGCCGGCATCAAGGTCCGCCGCCACACCATGTACGTCTACGGCCTCGCCGGGCTCACCGCCGGCATCGCCGCCGTCATGATGCTCGCCCGCACCACCGCCGGCAGCTCGACCAACGGCCTCCTCTACGAGCTCGACGCCATCGCGGCGGTCGTCGTCGGAGGCACGCTGCTGGCCGGCGGCCGCGGCACCATCGTCGGCACCGTGTTCGGCGTCCTCATCTTCACGACCCTGACCAACGTGTTCACGCAGAACAACATGTCGACCTCGACTCAGGCCGTCGCGAAGGGCGCGATCATCGTCGCAGCCGTCCTGCTGCAGCAGCGGTTCGCCGCCCGCGGCAGGAAGTCCTGACCCCGGGGCTCCGGCCCCGCTCCTCCACACACAGCAACCCACCCGACCACTCAGGTCACCTCTCCGCAGGACACGCGTGCCCTCGGACCCCTCGGATCGATCGAAGGAGATCACTTCCATGCCCGCACGCCCCTTCACCCGCAGCCGCCTCTCCCGCACCGCCCGACTCGGCTCGGCCGGCGTCGCCTTCGGCGCCGTCGCGCTGATGCTCACCGGCTGCATCTCGAACGCCCCGGTCGAGACCGGCAACGCCGCCTCGGGCGGGACCGCCGCCGCCGTGGCCGCCTCGGACAACGACGCCTCCGGCGACAACGTCGTCATCGGCTTCACCGCTCCCGCCGCCGACCACGGCTGGATGGGCGCGGTCAGCCGCGCCGCCATCGCCGAGGCCGAGAAGTACGACGACGTGGAGCTCCGCACCGCGGAGGGCACCAACGACGTCAACCTCCAGATCAGCCAGGTCGAGACCTTCATCAACGACGGCGTCGACGCGATCGTGCTCCTGCCGATCGACGGAGCGGCGCTCACGCAGGTCGCCACCCAGGCGATGGAGGCGGGCATCACCGTCATCAACGTGGACCGCGAGTTCTCCAGCCCCTTCGCCGCCCGGTCGACCATCCTCGGCGACAACTACGGCATGGGCGTCAGCGCCGGCACCTACATCTGCGAGGAGCTCGGCGACAACCCCGACGCCGTCGTCGCCGAGATCGCCGGCATCGACTCCCTCCCGCTGACCCAGGAGCGCAGCCAGGGCTTCTCGGACGCGCTCGAGGGCTGCGGACTCGACGTGGACAACCGCGTCGCCGCCGACTTCACCGTCCAGGGCGGAGAGCAGGCCGCGGCCAACCTCCTCCAGGCCGCGCCGAAGATCGACGCCATCTGGAACCACGACGACGACCAGGGCGTCGGCGTCCTCGCGGCGATCGACACCGCCGGACGCGACGAGTTCCTCTTCGTCGGCGGCGCCGGATCGGCCAACGTGATGCGCGCGATCGAGGCCGACGACTCCGTCGTCAAGGCCACGGTCGTCTACCCCTCGACCCAGGCCGCGGACGGCATCAAGCTCGCCCGCCTCGTCGAGCAGAACAAGTCGATGGCCGACACCAGCTCGCTCGGCGTCCCGCGCCAGATCCAGCTCTTCGCGCCGGTCGTCACCAAGGACAACGTCTCCGAGTACCTGCCCTCGGCCTTCGAGTCCTGATCGGCCCCACCAGCCCGGGTCGGCGCGGGAACCATCCCGCGCCGGCCCCCACCTCGGCGCCGCCCCGGGATCACTGACGACCCGCAGCGCAGCGCCACCGGCATCCGCGAGAGGAGGAGGAGTGCAAGACACCGGCCCCAGGGCCGGACAGGAGGAGACCGGATCCGCTCGGTCGTGCGGACAGCGACGGACCCGGCCTCTGCGATGAACACCTCATTGAAGGAATCACATCACGCATGAATGGTAAGCGATCCTCGAGAAGAAGCATCAGGCGTCTTCTCGCACTCGGCATCGCCGGGATGGTGACGGTCTCCGGACTCACCGCCCTCGGCCTGCCCGCCTCGGCCCACGACGGAGTGGACCACGGTTCCGAGGGCGGAGCATCCGCTCTCGACTGGAGCAACTACGAGAAGGTCCTGCTGACGAAGAACGTCGGCGAGCCCCTCGACCTGGCCGTCCTCCCGGACAAGTCGGTCCTCCACACCGCTCGGAACGGCGAGATCCGCCACACCGACCCCAAGACCGGCACCACCCGTGTCGTCAACACGATCCCCGTGTACCAGAACTCGGAGGACGGACTGCAGTCCGTCGGCATCGACCCCGACTTCGCCGAGAACAAGTGGGTCTACCTCGTCTACGCGCCCCCCGGGAACACCCCGACCGGCGCGGCCCCGAACATGCTGCCCGAGGGCGCGACCGACAGCTACTGGGACCAGTGGAAGGGCATCAACCGCCTCTCCCGGTTCAAGTGGACCGGCTCGGGCCTCGACCTCGCGAGCGAGCAGAAGATCATCGACATCGAGACCCAGCGCGGGCAGTGCTGCCACGTGGGTGCCGACTTCGACTGGGACGCCGACGGCAACCTGTACCTCTCCACCGGCGACAACACGCCGGCGAGCGCTCCGGGTGCCGCGGGCTTCGCGCCGAACAACGACGCGCCCCGCATGAACCCGGGCTTCGACTCGCGTCGCGGCGCCGGCAACACGAACGACCTCCGCGGCAAGATCCTCCGGATCACCGTGCAGGAGGACGGCTCGTACACGATCCCCGAGGGCAACCTCTTCCCGGTGGGAACCGAGAAGACCCGCCCCGAGATCTTCGTGATGGGCGTCCGCAACCCGTTCAAGATCGACGTCGACGCCGAGACGAACACCCTCTCCTGGGGCGACTACGGCCCCGACGCCACGAAGGCCGCTGCGGCCGACGGCGTCCGCGGCCCGATGGGCCTCGTCGAGTGGAACGCGACCGGACTGGACGAGCCGCACAACTCCGGCTGGCCCTACGTCCACGGACCCAACGCGCCGTACAACGAGTGGAACTTCGAGACGTCGACGCCCCGCGGCTTCTTCGATCCGGAGAACCTGAAGAACAACTCGCGCTGGAACACCGGCCTCGTCGACATCCCGGACGCCAAGGCGGCGACCGTCTACTACGGCGACAACCCCGGCGACCAGCCGTTCGACGAGCTCGTCAACTTCGGGACCAGCACCGGCCAGGGCCCCATGGGCGGACCGGTGTACCACTTCGACGCGGACAACACCTCGACGTCGAAGTTCCCGGAGTACTGGGACAAGAAGACCTTCTTCGGCGAGTTCTCGCAGGACTACATCGCGGCGTTCACGCTCGATGAGGACCGCGCGGTCACGCACATCGAGGACTTCCTCCCCAACGCGGCGCTCAGCCAGGCCGCGCAGCCGATCCACGACAACCCGATGGACATGGAGTTCGGCCCCGACGGGTCGATGTACGTGATCGAGTACGGCGACGGATTCTTCCGCGCCAACCCCGACGCGGGCCTGTACCGGATCGACTACGCCGAGGGCAACAAGGCGCCGCAGGCCCGCTTCACCGCGACCCCCCTGTCCGCCTCGCAGACCCCGCTCGAGGTCACGTTCGACGCCAAGGGATCGACCGACCCCGAGGGCGACGCGCTCACCTACGACTGGGACTTCGACGGCGACGGCACCTTCGACGCCACCGGAGTGACCGTCAAGAAGACCTACACCGAGCTCGGACAGTTCACGGCCCGTCTGCGCGTCACCGACGCCAAGGGCAAGTTCAGCCTGACCTCGCGGGTCATCTCGGTCGGCAACCAGGCGCCGCAGATCCAGATCCAGACGCCCGGCAACGGCTCGTTCTTCAGCTGGGGCGACGCGATCCCCTACCAGGTGACCGGCAAGGACGCTGAGGACGGCGACCAGATCGTCAGCAGCCGCGTGGGCTGGACCTACGGCCTCGGCCACGACGAGCACGCCCACCCCGAGGTCACCGGCACCGGTGCCAAGGGAGCGTTCCCGACGTCCAAGGACTCGCCCGAGCACGGCCCCGGCGCGCTGCTGTACGGCACCGTCGTCGTGACCTACACGGACGGCGGCTTCAACGGCCTGCCCCCGGCTGCGGCCGAGGCGACGCTGCGGCTGAACCCGAAGACGCAGGAGGCGGAGCACGCCGCCCGTGAGGGCGTCCTGCCCTACGCGGACACCACCGCCAGCGGCGGCAACGCCGTCAGCGGACTCGGTGCGGGATCCTTCCTGCGCTGGGACCCGGTGAACTTCGCCAACCTGACCGGCGTCGTGGTCCGCGCCACCGGTGAGGGCACCGTCGACCTCCGCTGGAACGCCGCCGACGCAGCGCCCTTCGGAACGGCGACCATCCCCGCGGGAGCCGGCTGGAAGGACGTCCTCGTCCCCTTCGGCACCAACGTCCCCCGCGGCACCGGCTCGCTCTACGTGACCTCGCCCAGCGGCCTGTCGCTCGACTCCCTCACCTTCCAGGGTGTCGGCGCCGGTGACAAGACGGCTCCGACCGTCGCGGCGACCCTCGACCCGGCAGCGCCTGCGGGCGTCGGCGGCGTCTACAACAAGCCCGTGACCCTCGGCCTCACCGCCACGGACAACGGAGCGCTCTCCACCGTCCAGTACTCCGCCGACAACGGCACGACGTGGACCACGGTCCGCGCCGTCAACGGCGCGTACACGGTCCCGTTCACCACGAACGGCGCCCGGACGATCCAGTACCGCGCCACCGACACCGGCGGCAACGTCTCGGCGGTCGGCACGGTGAAGTTCACGATCGACCTGGCCGCGGCGAACGCCCCGACCGCCGCGTCGACCACAACCGTGGCGCTCTCGGCTCCCCGCGTGACCTTCGGGGCACCGGGCGAGGCGACCGTCACGGTCACCGGTCAGGGTGGGAACCCCGGCGGAGAGGTCGTCCTCTACGAGGGCGCCACCGAGCTGGGCCGCGCGACGCTGAAGGACGGCAAGGCGACCTTCGCCCTGCCGAAGACCCTCGGCGCCGGCACCCACACCCTCCGTGCGGCGTACGGCTCGGACGCCACCTTCAAGGCCTCGGAGGGCACCGCCCGCCTGATCGTCTCGAAGGCCGCTTCGGAGCTCACCGCGACCGTCTCGCCCAACCCGGTCAAGCCGGGCGCCAGCGCGCAGGTCACGGTCGACGCGAAGTCCTCGACGGGTGTCGCCGGCACCGGTCAGGTGAGCGTGATGGTGAAGAGGAACCTCTCCACCGTCGCGATGCTCACCGGGACCCTCGACGAGAACGGGCACGTCGTGGTGACGCTCCCGAAGCTCGCGGCGGGCAGCTACAAGCTGACCGTCACCCACACCGCCACGGCGGACACCAACGCCGCGTCGGCGCTGCTGAACCTCACCGTCCAGCAGTAGCCCCCGCGCAGGGGCCGGCCGGCTCGACCGGGCCGGCCGGCCCCCCACCCCCTGCACCATCTGCCATTTCGAAGGAGAAATGATGCACCACCACCACGCATCCATCGCGGCCAAGCCGATGAGCCGGCGCTCGCTGATGACGGCCCTGGCCGCATCGACCGTCGCGGTCGGCGTCGGAGCGGGAGCCCTCGCGGCACCCGCCACGGCCGCCCCCGCGCCCTCGTCCGGATCCACGCGCCTGGTCCCGATCAACCGCATCGGCATCCAGCTCTTCAGCGTCCGCGACAAGGTCTCGTCGCTCGGCTTCCGGGCCGTCTTCGAGGAGCTCGGCCGCATCGGCTACAGCGAGATCGAGTTCGCCGGGTACACCCAGGGCAACGTCGGAGCGATCACCCCGCAGCAGATCCGCCAGCTGCTCGACGACAACGGCCTCCGCGCCGTCGGCTCGCACGTCGGCACCAACCTCCTCCGCTCGGAGCTGGGCAAGCAGATCGAGATCGCGCAGATCCTCGGCACGCCGCACCTCGGCACCGGCAACGCGCCCACCAACGTCAACACCAAGGCGGGCTACCTCGCCGCGGCGGAGGAGTGGAACAAGTGGGGCCAGCAGGTCTCGGCCGCGGGCATGAAGCTCTACCAGCACAACCACGCCGGTGAGTTCGGGTTCGCCACGGACGACCCCAAGACCCGCCTGTACGACCTCTTCTACGACAACACCGACCCGCGTCACGTGTACCTCGAGATGGACGTCTACTGGGCGTACGTCGGCAAGAAGCTCTACCCGGGCTTCGAGCCGCTCGACTACATCAAGCGCAACCCGCGCCGCTACCCGATCCTGCACCTCAAGGACGGCAAGACGAACAACGCCAACACCAACGGCTACGACATCGTCGAGTTCGGCGCGGGCAACCTGCCCTACCAGGCGTTCCTCTCGGAGCTGCGCGACCGCGGCCAGCGCTTCGGCGTCTGGGAGCAGGACACCGCTCCCACGCTGGCGACGCCGCCGAGCACGGGGAACTCCCTCGAGGCCGCTTCCCGCAGCTACTCCGCGATCGCTGCGCTCCGTGGCTGAGCGCACCCCGCGCCGCGCGCGCCGCACCGACAGCACCATCACCAGCACGACGCGCACGAGCGCACCGAGGAGAACCCCCATGAAGTGGAAGACGCCCACGGCGGTCCTCGCGGCCGCCTCCCTCGCGATGGTCGCCGCACCGTCCGCCTTCGCGGCGACGACGGACTGCACCACCGAGCTCGGGAACCAGACGATCACCGGAGATCTCAACGTCGGCGCGGGCCAGACCTGCGTGCTCGGCAACGTGACCGTCACCGGCAACGTCATCGTCGGCGACGACGCCTGGCTGGACGCCACCTCGGCGACCATCGGCGGCGACGTCATCGGCACCGACGCGTACGGCATCTCGATCGACGGCACCAGCGTCGGCGGAGACGTCGTGTCGTTCTCGGACGGCAGCCGCAACGGCTTCCTCTACCTGCGCGACCTCACGGTCGGCGGCATGGTCGAGGCCGGCGGGATCGACGTCGAGTTCAGCGACCTCTCGGTCGACGGCTCGGTCAGCACCGACGCGGCGAACTACGTCGACGTCGACCGCACCAGCGTCGGCGGCGACGCCACCTTCGCCGGCAGCGACTTCGGCGTGAACGTGCAGGGCGCCGTCGTCGGCGGCTCGCTCGCCGTCACCGGCTCCTCGCGCGGCGTCCTCCTGGGCGCGAACGAGGACGGCTCGGCCTCGGCCCTCGGCAACACGGTGGGCGGGAACCTCACGCTCTCGGGCAACTCCGGCAACGTCCAGCTCGCGGGCTCGACGGTCGGCGGGCGCATCGCGCTCGCCGACAACGCGCCGGCGGTCAACTTCGGCGCGGGCAACACCGCCGCCGGAGTCGACGGCACCTTCACGGGAACGGCGGCGGGCGCTGCGGCGGCCGGCGACCAGGCCGTGGCCGTCATCGTCCCCGAGGCCAACAAGGGCGAGCTGACCTGGACGCTCGAGGGCACCAGCAACCTGGTGAACCTCGGCGTCGCCGAGGAGCAGGGCGACCACTTCGCCGCCTCCGGTGAGCTCGTGCCGGTCCGCGTGACCGACACCCGCCTCAACGGCCCGGCCTGGTCGGTCACCGGCCAGCTGAGCGACTTCCGCTCCGGCGAGAAGACGTTCTCGGGCAAGCACCTCGGCTGGACCCCCGAGGTCCTGGAGAACACGGGCGGTGCCGTCGCCGGCGCAGCCGTCCCCTCCGGGTTCGACTCGGGCAACGGCCTCGCCACGCCCCGCGTCCTCGGCTCCGCCGCGGCGCAGCACCCGACCGGATCCTCGGTCCTGGGCGCCGACCTCGACCTGAAGCTCCCGCTCTCGGTCGGAACCGGCACCTACACCGCGACGCTGACGCTCACCGCGCTCGGCTAGCACCGGTGGGGCGACCTCCGGGCCGCCCCACCCTCCCCCCGTCTCCCCGCGAGACGCCACTCCGGTCCGCCCCGCTCGGCGTGCCGCGTACCGGAGCGGCGTCCCGCGGGGAGGCATCCCCCCTTGCAACGGAAGCCTGATCGATGTCGCTCATGCCACGCACCTCCCGCACCACCGCCGCCCTGCTGCTGATGACGCTCCTCGCAGCCGGCGGCCTCTCGGCTCAGGCGGGTGCCCAGGAGGCGGACCCCGCCTCCACGCCGGTCACCTGGGGGGTGCGCCCCGCCGACACCGAGCAGGGCAGCGAGCGGCCGAACTACGCTTACGCCCTCGATCCCGGCGGACGCCTCAGCGACGCCCTGATCGTCTCCAACTACGACGACGAGGAGCAGACGTTCCGCGTCTACGGCTCCGACGGCTTCATCACCGAGGCCGGCCAGCTCGACCTGCTCCCCGCCGCGGAGCCCTCGACGCAGCTCGGCAGCTGGATCGCGTTCCCCGAGCCCGAGGTCACCGTGCCCGCCGGCGAGAGCGTGCAGGTCCCGTTCGAGGTCGTCGTCCCCGACGACGTGACCCCGGGCGACTACGCCGCGGGCGTCGTCTCCTCGATCCTGGTGCAGGGCGAGACCGGAGTCTCGGTCGACCGGCGCCTGGGCTCGCGCATGTACCTCCGCGTCGGCGGCGAGCTCGCCCCGCGCCTGTCGATCGACGGCCTCGCCGTCTCGTACGAGGGCGGCTGGAACCCCTTCGCCCCCGGCTCCGCGACCGTCGACTACACCGTGACCAACGCGGGCAACACCCGCATCGCGCCGGGCGCCGAGATCAGCGTCGCCGGCCTCTTCGGCCTCGCGCCGGTGTCCGCGACCGACCCGGAGCCGCTGCCCGAGCTCCTCCCCGGAACCTCCGTCTCGCGCACCGTGACGGTCGCCGGAGTCTGGCCGCTCTTCGTCGCGACCGCCCGCGCCGCGCTCTCGGGCACCGTCGTCACCGCCGACCAGGCCGCGCAGGCCGACTCCGCCGTCGTCGTCCCCGACGTGCCGGTCGCCACCGCCGAAACCTCGGCCGCGGCCGTGCCGTGGAGCGCCGTGCTCCTCCTCGCCCTGCTCATCGGGCTCATCGTGCTGACCGTCGTCCGCCGCCGCCGCCGGGCCGCGGGGGAGCAGGCGCGCATCGACGCCGCCGTCGCCGCCGCTCTCGGCGCCCAGCCGGAGGACGCCGACCGCGCGGAGGTCCGCTCCTGACCGGGTGCGGCCGACGCGGTCCACGGGGGATCGCGCCGGCGCGGCCCGCCGCCTCCGGGCGCGCGGCCGCCGCTCTAGCGGACCGCCCGCCCCTCGGCGCGCAGCTGCTCGAGGAAGCCGTCCACCACGGCGGGGCTGAGCAGGTGCCCGCGCAGCATCAGCGCGGCACCGCGCACGCCCCCGCTGCCGCCCAGCTCGGCGGTCACGACGTCGAGCCGCTGCGTCGCGAGGGGGAGGGAGCGCTCGTCGATCACCGAGCGCACGGCCGTCAGGATCTCCGGGCTGGCGAGGGCGACCGCGCCGCCCAGCACGATGACGGACGGGTTGAGCAGGCTCACGCAGGTGGCCAGCACCTCGCCGAGCTGGAGGCCCGCGATCCGCGCCGCCTCGACGGCCTCGGGATCGCGCGCCTTCAGCAGGTCGATCAGCTCGCGCACCGACTGCACGTCGCGGCCCGCCCGGGCGAGCCCGGCGGCCAGAGCGGAGCCGCCCGCGACCGCCTCGAGGTCCCCCTCCTGACCGCCCGCCGCGGCCGGGGCCGTGCGCGGCACCTGGACGTGGCCGAGATCACCCGCGGAGCCGAGGGCTCCGCGCTGGAGCAGCCCGGAGGAGACGATGCCCGCGCCGATGCCGGTGCCGACCTTCACGAACATCAGGTCGAGGGCGTGCGGGAACCGCGAGGCCCGCTCGCCGAGCGCCAGCAGGTTCACGTCGTTGTCGACGAGCACCGTGGTGTCGTAGCGCCGGCGCACGAAGGCGGGGATGTCGAAGCCGTCCCAGCCGGGCATGATCGGCGGGCGCACCGGGCGGCCGCTCGCGTGCTCCACCGGGCCGGGCACGCCGACCCCGATGCCCGCGAGGGCGGAGCGGTCGACGCCGGCCGCGGCGAGGATCCCGTCGCAGACGTCGAGCGCGTGCCCGAGCACCGCCACGGGGCCCTGCGCGATGTCGAGCTCCTCGCGGCGCTCGGCGATGATGCGGCCGTCGAAGTCGGTCAGCGCGATGGTCGAGTGCGCCGCGCCCAGGTCGATGGCCAGGAGCGATCGGACGGCCGGGTCGAAGACGAGACGCGCGGACGGACGGCCGCCGGTCGACGGAGCGCGGTCGAGGTGCGCGATCAGTCCGAGCTCGAAGAACTGCTCCAGGCGCGTCATCACCGCGGTCCGCGCGAGACCCGTCTCCTCGACCAGCTCGGCGCGGGTGCGCGGTCGACCGTCGGCGAACAGCCTCAGCATGTCGCCGGTCGCGGTACCGGCGCGCTCGGCCACGCTCAGCTCCTTCTCTCGGCCCGGAGGACGGGTTCGGGGGACAGCACACCTGAGGAAACCAGTCGACGCACGGTTGCGCAATCTCGGCGGGCCCTGCGTGCGGGTCCTGCGCAACACGGCCGGCCGGAGGCGCGTCGCGCGCCCGGCCGCGGCCCCTCCCCACTCCGATCGCCCGGGTGCGCCCCGACGATCGCCGCTCAGCCAGCCCTTCCAGACAGGAGAGAACGATGACCTCGTCCGACACCACCACAGGCGCCCCCCGATCGAGTGGGCGCATCGGCCTCTGGCTGATCGGGGCCCGGGGCAGCGTCGCCACCACGGCCGCCGTGGGCCTGCACGCCATCGCCGCCGGAGCCGCGCCCAGCTCGGGGTGCGCCACCGCGACCCCCGCCTTCGAGGACGTCCCGCTCGCCGGGTTCGCCGACATCGTCATCGGCGGCCACGACGTCTCGCCGACCCCGCTGCTCGAGAAGGCCACGGGCCTCGCGGCCGGCGGCATGTTCCCGACCTCGGTCGTCGCCGAGGTGGCCGACCGGATCGACGCGACCGACGCCGAGATCCGCCTCGCCCCCGCCGACGCCGCGTCGCAGCAGGAGGAGATCGACCGCCGGGCCGCCGACATCGTCGCCTTCCGCGAGCGCCACGGCCTCGCCCGGGTCGTCGTGATCGACGTCGCCTCGACCGAGGTGCTGCCGGCCGACCGTCCCGAGTTCCACGACCTCGCCGCTCTGCGCGCCGCCCTGGCGCGTCCGGGCGAGCGCCTCCTGCCGCCGAGCTCGATCGCCGCCCTCTCGGCCGTCGTCGCGGGCGCGGCCTACGCCTGCTTCACTCCCTCGACCGCGCTGGCCCTGCCGGCCCTGGAGGAGTGGGCCGCCGAGGCCGGGATCCCGATCGCCGGCCAGGACGGCAAGACGGGGGAGACCCTGCTCCGCAGCGTGCTCGCGCCGATGTTCACGGCGCGCGGGATGCGCGTGCTCTCGTGGGCGGGCGCGAACCTCCTCGGCGGCGGCGACGGGCAGACCCTCGCCGACCCGGAGGCGGTGCGATCGAAGCTCGTCTCGAAGAACCGCGGACTCCGCAGCCTCCTCGGCGACGACGTCGTCACTCCGCTCCACATCGACAACGTCCCGGACCTCGGCGACGTCAAGACCGCTTGGGACCACGTGCACGCCGAGGGCTTCCTCGGCTCGCGGATCACGGTGCAGACGATCTGGTCGGCGTACGACTCGGCCCTCGCGGCGCCGCTGATCCTCGACCTCGCCCGCCTGCTGGCGCTCGCGGACGAGGCCGGCGTCTCGGGCCCCGTCGGCGAGCTCGGCTTCTTCTTCAAGGACCCGTGGGGCAGCGACGTGCACGGCTTCGCCGAGCAGACGGCGGAGCTGGTGGCCTGGTCCGCCCGCACCGGCGCCCTCGTCGCCGAGCGCCGCACCCCGGTGACGAGCGGGACGCGGAGCGATGGCTGAGCTGCGCGACTACCTCGAGCTCGTCCGCGCGAAGGCCGCGCTGACCGTGATCGGCGACACCGTCGCGGGCGGAGCGTGGGCGGGCCGCGGAGTGGGAGCGCGCACGGTCGCGCTCCCGCTGTCCTCGGCGCTGCTCTACTCGGCGGGCATGGCGCTCAACGACTACGCGGACGCCGAGCTCGACGCCCGGGAGCGGCCCGAGCGGCCGATCCCCTCGGGTCGGATCCGGCGCTCGGCGGCGCTGGGCACGGCGGCCGCGCTGACCGCGGCGGGGATCGCCGTGGCGGCCGTCGTGGACGGGCGGCGCTCGCTCGCACTCTCGCTGCCGCTCGCGGCCGGGATCTGGTCGTACGACCTGCTCGCGAAGCCGACTCCGCTGGGCCCGGTCGTGATGGCGGCCTGCCGCGGTCTCGACGTGCTGCTCGGCGCGGGCGTCGACGGCGTGCGCGCGGCGGCCCCCGCCTCCGCCGCCGTGGCCGCGCACACGCTCGGCGTCACCGTGCTCTCGCGCGGCGAGGTGCACGGCACCACCCCGGTCACGGCGGGAGCGGTCTCGGCCGGCACCGCGGCGATCGCGCTGTCCACCGCAGCCGGCGCTCTGGCCGAGCGCCGGGCCGCCCCCGCCGCGGTCGCCGCCGCGGGCCTCGGGCGCTGGCTCCTGCTCGTGCTCACCGCGCAGCTGCAGTCCGTGCGGACGCCGACGGCCGCGGCCGCGCGGACGGCGACCCGCGCGGGCATCACCGGGATGATCCCGCTGCAGGCCGCGCTCGCCGGTCTGAAGCGTCCCGAGCTGGGGGCGGCGCTGCTCGCGCTCGACGCGCTCGGCTCCCTCCTGCTCCGCCGCCCGCGGACGGCGGACATCACATGAGCGCCACCGGACCCGTCCTCGGCTACGGCACCAACGGCTTCGCCGACCACACCCTCGACGACGCGCTCACGGTGATCCACGCCGCGGGGTACCGCGCCGTCGCGCTCACCCTCGGGCACCCGCACCTCGATCCCTTCGCGGCCGACTGGCGCGAGCGGATGCTGGCGCTCCGGACGCGGCTCGACGAGCTGGGCCTGCGCGTGGTCGTCGAGACGGGCGCGCGGTACCTGCTCGACCCGTTCGCGAAGCACCGCCCCACGCTGGTCGACGAAGAGGCCGGCCCCCGCGTCCGCTTCCTCGAGCGCGCGATCGAGATCGCCGCGCTGCTGGACGCCGACGCCGTCTCCCTCTGGTCGGGGATCGTGCCGGCGGGCGCGGATGCGGCCGCGGCCTGGCGGCTGCTCGTCGAGCGGATGCGCGGCGTCGTCGCGACGGCCGAGCGCCACGGCGTGCGGCTGGCCGTCGAGCCCGAGCCGGGGATGCTGGTGGAGACGGTGGCCGACGCGCTGCTGCTGCGCCGCGAGCTCGGCGACCCGGAGTCGGTCGGGCTGACGGTCGACCTCGGCCACTGCGTCGTGGTGGAGCCGGACGGCGTGGTCGGAGCCCTCCGCAGCGCTGGGGACCTGCTCCTGAACGTGCAGGTCGACGACATGCTCCCGGAGCGGCACGAGCACCTCGAGCTCGGCACCGGATCGCTCGACCTCGCGGCCGCCTTCGCGACCCTCGCCGAGATCGGCTACCGCGGGATCGCCGCCGTCGAGCTGCCCCGGCACTCGCACGACGCGCCCCGCCTGGCCGTGGCGAGCCTCGCGGCGATGGAGGAGGCGCTCGGCGGCGCCTCCTCGCACGCCGAGCACCCGTGGACCGCGGCCGCCCGTTCCGCCGTCCTCGAGCGCCCGTCGCGGATCGAGCGCTTCTTCCCCGCCGCGGGCCGCGAGGCCGGACGCGAGCCGCTCCGGCCCGCCGAGGACCCGCACGGCCTCGTCCACGGCACGCACGACGACGCGGCCCGCGCCGCCCTGGTGCAGGCCGCGGCGCAGGCGCTCGGCGACGACGACCTGGCCGCTCTCCTCCTCCGCCTCTACCGCGGCGGGGACGGGGCCGAGCGCCGCGGAGTGCTGGCCGGGCTGAACGCCCTCGGCGACCCGGGACCGGCGACGAGCCTCGCCGGCCTCGAGCTGACCGCCGACGCCCTGCGCGCCAACGACACCCGGCTCGTCGCCGCGGCGATGGGCTCCTTCGCCCGCCGCCACCTCGACGCGCACGCCTGGCGGCACGGGGTGCTCAAGCTCGTCTTCCTCGGCGTCCCGCTCGCGGCGGTCGCCGGGCTGGAGGAGCGCAGCGACGCCGAGCTGCGCGCGATGGCCGGCCGCTTCGCGGACGAGCGCCGCGCGGCCGGGCGCCCGCTCCCGGACGATCTGGCGGTGCTCCTGCCGAGCTGACCGCCCCCGAACGCCGCCCCGACCGCGGGGCACCACCACCGATGAGAAAGGCGCGACGATGCGCATCTTCGACCCGCACATCCACATGACCTCCCGCACCACCGACGACTACCAGGCGATGTTCGACGCCGGCGTCCGCGCGGTCGTCGAACCCTCCTTCTGGCTCGGCCAGCCGCGCACGAACGTCGGCTCGTTCACGGACTACTTCGACGCCCTGATCGGCTGGGAGCGCTTCCGCGCCGCGCAGTTCGGCATCCGCCACCACTGCACCATCGGGCTCAACCCGAAGGAGGCGAACGACCCGCGCTGCCGGGCCGTCCTGCCCGAGCTCGACCGCTACCTCGCCAAGGACGGCGTCGTCGCGGTCGGCGAGACCGGCTACGATTCGCTCACCCCCGAGGAGGACCAGGTCTTCCGCCAGCAGCTCGAGCTCGCCGGCGAGCACGGCCTCCCCGCGATGGTGCACACCCCGCACCGCGACAAGGAGTCGGGCACCCGCCGGACCCTCGAGGTCGTCGCCGACTCGGGGCTCGAGCCCGGGCGGGTCCTCGTCGACCACCTCAACGAGGTCACCGTCGACGCGGTCCGCGACTCCGGCTGCTGGATGGGCTTCTCCATCTACCCCGACACGAAGATGGACGAGACGCGCCTGGTGACGCTGGTCGAGCGGATCGGGCTGGACCGCGTGCTGGTCAACTCCGCCGCCGACTGGGGCCGCTCCGACCCGCTCACGACCGCGAAGACCGGCCGCCTCCTCCTCGTCGCCGGCTTCAGCGCGGGCGACGTGGACCGGCTGCTCTGGCAGAACCCGGTCGAGTTCTACGGGCAGAGCGGACGCCTGGACCTCTCGCCCGTCGCGGGCTTCGACGTGCAGGAGTCGGCCGGCCGCACCTTCGAGGGCAACTCCGTGCTCCGGGGCGCGCCGCGCGTGGCGGAGGTCGTGTGATGCACCTCTCCTACTGCACCAACGTCCATCCCGCCGAGGACCTGGCCGGAGTCGTCCGCCAGCTCGACGTCTACGCCGGACCCGCGCGCGTGGCCGCCGGGCTCGCCCTGGTCGGAGTCGGCCTGTGGATCCCGCGCGACCTCGCGGCCCGCCTGGTCGCCAGCGCCGAGGACCGCGCCGTCCTCCGCGCGGCCCTGCAGCGCAACGGCCTGGAGGTGCGCACGCTCAACGCCTTCCCGTACGCCGCGTTCCACGCCGAGGTCGTGAAGCTCGACGTCTACCGCCCCGACTGGACCACGCCGGAGCGCCTGCAGTACACGATCGACTGCGCGCGGATCCTGGCCGACCTGCTGCCCGCCGGCGCCGACGGCAGCATCTCGACGCTGCCTCTGGGCTGGCGCGAGGGCTGGGGACGGGAGCAGGACGAGGCCGCCTGCCGGAACCTCGCCCGGCTCGTCGAGGAGCTGCGCGACCTGCGCCGCTCCACCGGCCACGCGATCCGCCTGGCGATCGAGCCCGAGCCCGGCTGCATCCTCGACACCGTGGACGACGTCGTCGACTGGCTGCACCCGCGCATCGGAGTGGTCGACCCGGCGTACGTGGGCGTGTGCCTCGACACCTGCCACCTCGCCGTCTCCTTCGCCGACCCGGTCTCGGCCGTTCGCCGCATCCGCGACGCGGGCCTGCGCGTGGTCAAGGTGCAGGCCTCGGCCGCGCTCCACCTGGAGGACCCCTCGGGCCGCGCCGCGCTCACCCCGTTCGTCGAGAAGCGCTACCTGCACCAGACCCGCGAGAACGGGATCGACGGAGTGCTCCGCGTCGACGACCTGCCCGAGGCGCTGGACACGCTCCCCGGCACCGGCCCGTGGCGCGTGCACTTCCACGTGCCGCTGCACCACCGGCCGGAGGCGCCGCTCTCGGCGACCACGGCCGTCCTGGCGGAGGCGGTCTCGGCGGTCGACGCCGCCTGGCCGTACGACGAGATCCACCTCGACGTCGAGACCTACACCTGGTCGGTGCTCGCCGACGCCCCGAGCGACCTCTCGACGGGCATCGGCGCCGAGCTCGCCTGGGCGGCCGCGCACCTGCTCACGCCCGCCTCCCGAAAGGCGCTGCTGGCGCCCCTCCTCCCGCAGGCGGCGGCGCTGTGAGGCCCGTGCTGCTGCTCGACGTGGTCGGGCTGACCTCGTCGGCGCTCGCCGACATGCCCCGCCTCTCGCGGCTGGCCCGCGGGGGCGGGCGCCTGCCGCTGGACACGGTCCTGCCCGCGGTCACCTGCAGCGTGCAGTCGACCATGCTCACCGGCTCGATGCCCGCGCAGCACGGGATCGTCGGCAACGGCTGGTACTTCCGCGACCTCGGCGAGGTGCACCTGTGGCGCCAGCACAACCGCCTGGTCACGGGGGAGAAGGTCTGGGAGACCGCGCGCCGGCTGAGCGGGGAGCCGTACCGCGCGGCCAACATCGGCTGGTGGTACGCGATGGGGGCGACGACCGACGTCACCGTCACTCCGCGCCCGATCTACCACGCCGACGGCCGCAAGTCGCCGGACGCGTACGTGCGCCCGCCGGCGCTGCACGACGAGCTGGTCTCGCGCTTCGGCGCCTTCCCGCTGTTCCAGTACTGGGGGCCGACCGCGTCGCTCCGCTCGACCCAGTGGATGGTCGACGCGACCCGGCATGTGCTGGCGGGCGACGGCTCCGGCCCGCCCGAGCTGACCACGGCGTACCTGCCGCACCTCGACTACGACCTCCAGCGCTTCGGACCGGACTCGCCCGAGGCGCGCCGGGCCGCGTCGGAGCTCGACGTGGTGCTCGCTCCGCTGCTCGACGACGCGGAGGCGCTGGGCGCGTCGGTGATCGTGGTCGCCGAGTACGGGATCGCCGACGCCGACACCCCGGTCGACGTGAACCGGGCGCTCCGCCGCGAGGGCCTGCTCGAGGTCTACGTGCAGGACGGCCGGGAGCAGCTGGACCCGTGGACGTCGCGCGCGTTCGCCGTCGCCGACCACCAGGTCGCCCACGTCTACATGCAGGACAAGGCGGACCTGCCGCGGGTGCGCTCGATCCTCGAGGGGCTCGACGGCGTCGACGAGGTGCTCGACCGGGAGGCGCAGGCCCGCTACGGCCTCGACCACGAGCGCTCGGGCGAGTTCGTCGTGGTCGCCCGGCCGGGGGCGTGGTTCACCTACTACTACTGGCTCGACGACGACCGCGCGCCCGACTTCGCCCGCGGCGTCGACATCCACCGCAAGCCCGGCTACGACCCGGCCGAGCTCTTCTTCGACCCGGCCGACCCGCTGGTGAAGGCGAAGGCGGCGGGCAACCTCGCCAAGAAGGCGCTGGGGCTGCGCTACGCGATGAACCTGGTGCCGCTGGACGCGTCGCTCGTGCGCGGCACGCACGGGAGGCTGCCGTCCTCGTCGGCGGACACTCCGCTCGTGCTGGCCTCGGACGCGGACCTGCTGCCGGCCGGAGCCGCGTCGCTCCCGGCCACCGCGGTGCGCGACCTGGTGCTCGCGGCGCACGGCCCGGCCCTCGCGAAGGAGGCGTCGGCGCTCGCGCGCTGAGGGAGGGGACGCCCGGCGGCCTGCGCTCGTGTGCGGGCTGTCGGGTGTCGGCGGATCAGCCGGGGTCGCCGCGGACCTTGCGAGCTCGGGCGAGCTCGCCGCGGGCCGCAGCGGGCTCAGGTCCTCGCCGCGGATTCAGGTTCTCGCCGCGGGCTTCGTCCGGGCCGCCGGGCGGCTCAGCGCGGCACGAGCCCGGTGAGCCGCGCCGTCAGCCGCTCGACGGGGCCGGCACCGAGGAACCGCCACCACAGCACGGCGGCCGTGCACAAACCGAGCACGAGGGCGAGAGCGGCGAGCGGAGTGTCGGCGGAGTAGCCGAGGCCCGCCCGCGCGAGCGCCGCGACGAGAGCCACCTGCAGCACGTAGACCGAGAGCGCGAGCGTGCCGATCGCCCGGAGCGGCACCAGCAGCCGCTGGACCGCGGTGGAGCGCGACGTGGTCAGCAGCACCACCGCGACGTAGGCCAGGAGCACGAGCCCGAGGTCGTGCAGGGTGTCCGGGAGGCTGCCGGAGGGCGACTCCACGCCGAGCAGGAGCGCGACCAGCGGCCGCACCGGATACGCGACGACCGCGACCGTCGCGAGCACCGGCAGCAGCCGGTCCCGCTGCGCGCCGTGCCGCAGCAGCAGGGCCCCGAGGAGGAAGAAGGGGAGCAGGTTGGTCGCGCGGTAGCTCGGCCCGGTGAAGAGCCAGAGGGCGAGCGGAGAGCCGGATGCGGCGGCGGCGACCGCGGCGTTCGCGGGCCCGGCGGCGAGCGCGAGCACGGCGGCCAGCGCGGCGATCGTCCGGGAGCGGAGGAGCAGCAGCGGCGTGCCGAGCACGAGCACGACGCCGAGGTACTGCAGCACGATCGCGATCCAGCTGCCCCAGGTCTCGAGCCAGACGCCGAGCGCCACGAGCACCGCGCCGCGGATCGCGTTCCGCAGCAGCACCCGCCCGGGGGAGGCACCGGGCCGCGCGAGCACCAGGGCCGCCGACATCCCCATCACCAGCGCGAACAGCGGCGACGCGAGATCGTTGACGTTCCACGCCAGGAACCCGACGACCCCCGTGCGCGCGCTCGGCACGAGCGGCATCGCGTGCGCGACGAGCATGGCCGCCACCGCCACTCCGCGCAGCACATCGGGGGCGACCAGTCGGTCGTGCCGGAGTCGCGGAGCCGTCGCAGTCATCCCGCGAGAGTAGGCGCGCCCCCGCCGCCGCGCCCCGCGTGAGCGCACCTCGCGCCACCGGCCGTCCGCCGGGCCGTCCGCCGGGCCGTCGGCCGCGGTGCCGCCCGCCCCGCCCGCGGGCGCCGGGCTGTCGGCCGCGGCGCCGCCCGCTCCGCCGACGGGCGCTGCTGTCCGCTCCGCTCCGTCGGCCCGGGCCTCCGGCCGCCCGCTCCGCTCCGTCGGCTAGGGCCTCCGGCCGCCCGCTCCGATCCGTCGCTGACGGCCCGTTCCGTCCTCCCGCACGGGCCGTTCGTGACGGATCGACGCCCGGCGCCCTCCGGCAGGCCCGCGCTCGCTCCGCATGCGGCGCCCAGTCGCGCCCGGCCCGCTCCGATCCGTCGCGGACGGCCCGTCCTGCGCTCCTCCGCGGGCCGTGAGCGACGGATCAGCGCCCACCCGCGCCGCCGCCTCGCGCGGATCCCCGCCGCGATGCCCCGGCCTCGCGTCGGCCCGCTCCGATGCGTCACGAACGGCTCCTTCCGTCCTCCCGAAGCGACCGTTCGTGACCCCTCGGCGCCCGTTCGTCCGTACGCGCGCCCGCGCCGCCGGCTCGCGCTCGGCGCCGCCGCGACGTCCCGGCCTCGCCGCGGCCTGCTCCGATGCGTCACGAAAGGTCCCTTCCGTCCTTCCGAAGCGACCGTTCGTGACCCCTCGGCGCCCGTTCGTCCGTACGCGCGCCCGCGCCGCCGCCTCGCGCTCGGCGCCGCCGCGACGTCCCGGCCTCGCCGCGGCCTGCTCCGATGCGTCACGAACGGCTCCTTCCGCCCTTCCGAAGCGACCGTTCGTGACCCCACGGTGCCCGCTCGTCCGCACGCCCGCCCGTGCCGCCGCCTCGCGCTCGGCGCCGCCGCGACGTCCCGGCCGTGCCTCCGGCCTGCTCCGATGCGTCACGAAAGGTCCCTTCCTCCCTCCCGAAGCGACCGATCGTGACCCCTCGACGCCCGCCCGCCCGCGAGCGGCCTGCACTCGGCCCGCACCGAGCACGACCGGGCATGCTGGACGGATGACCGACGCCGCCCCGTCCCCCGACCGCCCGCGCCGTGCCCGCAGCCAGCACGTGCTCACCGTGCTGCGGACCGAGCGCCTCACCGGTCACCTGGTCCGCGTGCACCTCGGCGGCGACGGGCTCGACGCGTTCCTCGCCGAGTCCGACCCCGAGCGCCTCGCCGCGACCGACCGCTACGTGAAGCTCCTGCTCCCGCCGCGCGGCTCCGGCCTCCAGCCGCCCTTCGACCTCGACGCGCTCCGGGCGAGCGTCGCCCCCGAGCAGCTGCCCGTGCGCCGCACCTACACCGTCCGCTCGGTCGACCTCGAGCGGCGCTCGATCACCGTCGACTTCGTCGTGCACGGCGACGAAGGGGTGGCGGGACCGTGGGCGCTCGCCGCGGCTCCCGGCGACCGGATCGCCCTCTCCGCGCCCGGCGGCGCCTGGTCGCCGAGCGCCGACCCCGAGGCCGTGCACCTGCTGCTCGGCGACGACTCCGCTCTGCCGGCGATCGCCTCCGCCCTCGAGGTGATGCCCGCGCACGCCCGCGGCCTGGTCCTGATCGAGCTGGACTCGGCCGCCGACGAGCTCGATCTTCCCGCCCCGGCCGGAGTGGAGGTGCGCTGGCTGCACCGCGGCGGTCTCGAGGCCGGCCGGGCGCTGGTCGCGGCCGTCCGGGCCGAGCGGAGGCCCGAGGGCGTGCTCGAGGTCTTCGCGCACGGCGAGCGCACCGCGATGAAGCAGCTGCGCGCCCTCCTGCAGGACGAGTGGGGCGTGGAGCGCCGGGCGCTCTCGCTCTCGGCCTACTGGGCTCTCGGCCGCGCCGAGGACCGCTTCCAGGCCGAGAAGCGCGAGCCGGTCGGCGCCATCTTCGCCGACTGACGCGGGAGCGCACTCCGTCCGCGCACCTGCGGGAAGGGACCAGGTCACGATCACCACCCGGGACGGCTCGAGCCGCGAGGCTACCGCCCGTGAGCGGGCCGCGGCACTCCCGTTCGGACGGGCCGGAGCAGGAGGGGACGGGTGCGCGCGTCCTGTCCACGCGCTTCACCGACGTCCACTACCTCGACGAGGGCCCGGCGGACGGCACTCCGCTCGTGCTCGTGCACGGCTTCCCCGACGTCCCCGCCACCTGGGACGGCGTCCTGGAGCTGGTTCCCCCCGGGCTCCCGGTGGTGCGCCCCTTCCTGCGCGGGGTCGGGCGGACTCGCGTCGTCGACCCCGGGGCGCGGTCCGGGCAGGTGGCCGCGCTGGCCACCGACCTGCTGGATCTCCTCGAGGCGCTCGACCTCGGGCCTGTCGTGCTCGTCGGCCACGACTGGGGAGCACGGAGCGCTCACGCCGTCGCGGCGCTCGCGCCCGAGCGGGTCGGCGCACTGGTCACCCTCGCCACCGCGTACGGACCGTCGAGCGAGCTGAGCGGCGGCGAGGTCCTCGACGACGCCGCCGCGGCCTGGTACCGCTACTGGCTCTGCACGGCCGCGGGAGCGGAGGCGTTCCGGGGCGACCCGGCGCAGCTCGTCCGCTGGGCCTGGCGGGAGTGGTCGCCTCCGGGCTCCCTCCCGTCGGAGGCCCTGGAGGAGGTCCTCGCGGCGACGGCGACCAGCGGCTTCGCCGACACGGTCGTCGACTACTACCGGCACGGCGCCGGGGAGGCGCCCGGCCGGGCCGTGTACCGCGCCGCGCAGGAGGCCCTCGACGCCTGGCCGCGCCTCGACGCGCCGACGACCTTCCTCCTCGGGACGGCCGACGGCTGCGAGACGCCCGCCCTCGCACGGGCGAACGGCAGGTACTTCTCCGCAGGCCGCGAGCTGATCGAGCTCGACGGCGTCGGCCACTTCGTGCAGCGCGAGGCCCCCGGGGCGGTCGCGGCCGCGATCCTCCGGCACCTCCGACCGCTCGCCCCCTCACCCGCACCTCCCGGGACGCGCTAGAGCGTCTCCGGCCGCGGACGGTCCGTGCCCACCCCGCGGACGCTCCTGCTGGAGGCCGCGAGGAGCGAGGCGACGAGGACGAGCGCGGCGCAGCCGAGCAGGGTGCGGTCGAGCCCGACGAGGTCGGCGAGCGGGCCCACGAGCGCCTCCCCGAGCGGCACGGCGAGGAAGGAGCCGACCATGTCGTAGGAGTAGACCCGGGCGAGCGCCTCGCGGGGGACGTGGGTCTGCAGCGTCTGGTCCCAGGCGATGGCGAAGATCTCGAGCGCGACTCCGCCGAGGGCGAAGGCGAGGAGGAGGGCGGGGAGCGCCGGGAGGATCCCGAGGGCGGCGACGGGGACAGCCGTCACCGCCATGAGAGCGACGCCCGCCCCCAGCGCCCGGCGGGGCCGCCAGCGCAGCGCGATCACGGCCCCGATCACCAGACCGACGGTCTGTGCGGCGATCACGAGGCCCCACGCCGCTCGGCCGAAGGACCGGTCGGCGACGACCGGGCCGAGGACCGTGGTCGCGCCGACGAACGCGGCGTTGACGGCGGTGAACTGCGCCACGACGATCCACACCCAGCGCCGGCTCGTGAACTCCCGCCACCCCTCGCGGAGGTCGGCGAGGACGGAGGCGCCCGGGCCGGAGCGGACCGTCCGCGGCAGCCGCACACGGGAGTAGAGGACCGCGGCCAGGGCGAAGCCCGCGGCGTCGACCGCCAGCCCCCACCCGGGACCCACCAGTGCGACGAGCGCGGCCCCGCCCGAGGCGCCGACGATGCTCCCGGCGTTCAGGCCCAGGCGGAGCAGGGCATTGGCCGGGCGGAGCTCGCCGACCGGCACCGTCTCGGGGACGAGGGCGGCCGCGGCGGGCAGGCTCATCGCCGCGACGGCGCCGTTGAGCACGCTGAGCACGACCAGGGCCGCGACGGTCGCTGTCCCCGTGATCACCGTCACGGCGACCGCGGCCTGAGTGGCCGCCGCCGCGAGCGAGGTGCCGACGAGGATCACGGAGCGGGGGAGCCGGTCGGCGAGGACGCCGCCGAGCAGCATTACGGCGACGTTGGCGAGGGAGCGCGCGGCGACGACGAGTCCGAGGTCCGTCGGCGAGCCCGTCAGGTCCAGCACGGCGAAGGCCAGGGCGATCGGAGCGACGGCGTTGCCGAGGACCCCGGTCGTGCGGGCGGCGAGGAGCCAGCGGAAGGGGCCGTGCGCGAGAGGACCGTGCGCCAGCGGCCCGCGCCCGTCGCGGGTCACGGCCGGCGGAGCGGGAACATGGCGGTCGTCATCGACACCGGCGAGGTACCGGGCGTCCTCGGCGGCCGGGCCGCCGCGTGCAGCAGCGCGGACGCCTCCCCGACGTGCCGCACCACCCGCCGCCAGACCTCGGGGTCGACCCAGAGCTCCGCGTCCGTCGAGAGCTGAGGACCGTCCGCCCGGCTCGACGAGCGCCGCCGGAGCTCCTCGATCAGGGCCTCGAGGTGCAGGTCCCGCTCCTCCTCCGGCCCGGCGTCCACTGACGCGGTCACGTCGAAGGGCCTTCCGGAGGCCTCGTGCCGGTACCTCTTCGCCTCGCCGCCCCGCAGGCGCACGGTCTCGACGACGGCCACGAGCCCGGCGCGCTCCAGCACGCGGAAGTGGTAGCTCGCCGTCGCCTGCGACAGCTGCAGCTCGCGGGCGGCCTCCGCGGCGCTCATCGCCGCTCCCGTCACCAGGGACAGCAGGCGGAGGCGGATCGGATGCGCGGTGGCGCGCAGCTCGTCGAGAGAGGACATGCGGCCATGGTGACCGGCGGCTCCCGCACCGTCAAACAGGGCTTTGGGGGTGGGGCGGCGCTCATCGGGCCGCTCCGGTGCACATCGGGCGGCGCTCGCCGGGCCGCTCTGACGAGCGATCCGGAGGGCCCACCGCTCTCCCCGGCGATCCGGGATCGGGGCCCGGAGTCGTCCTCCGGGCCCCGTCGCTCACACCTGGGCGGTGCCGCTGTCCTCGACCGGGCCGGACGCGTCCGACTCCTCGGTGATCTCGGTGTCGGTCTCGTCGGCGCGGTCGCGGAGCGCGTCGGCCATCGCGCCGGCGCCCTCGGCTCCGTGGTCGTGCTCGACCTGGTCGATCAGGCCGCCGAGCTTCTCGTCGTTGCTGGCGTCCTCGGCTCCGTCCATCACGGGGCTGTTCTGCTCGTTGTCGCTCATGGCGCTCCTCCTGGGTCGACCGGCCTCTGCGCCGGTGGTCCGACGCTACGCGCGCGGCCCGTGCGGTGCAGGTGATCGACGGGAATCGGCCAGTCCGGTATCGAGCGCTCGATGGGCGTTCCCGGTCATCCCCGAGTCGAGCGGATATCGCTTTCCACCCTCCGGAGAGGTGAGCGGATATCGCCTGTCGAATGAGCCCCTATCGCTTTCCGGCGAGGTGAACAGTTCTCTCAGAGAAGTGCCCCTCGGAGACCCTCCCTGCTATGATCGGGCGACTTCTGCACCAGGGACCGGGGGGTCGTTCTCGGCGGACGATCGATCATCCACACGCCTGTTATCTCGATCATCACCAGTGAAGGCGCGTATGGCTTCGTATCTCTTCGTCTGCTCCGGCGGCGGGCATCTCAAGGAGATGTTCGCCCTCTCGGGGCTCCTCGGAGTCGACCCGGAGGAGCAGCACTGGGCGACCGTCGACAGCGCCCTCAGCCGCACCCTCCTCGCCGACCGGCGCGTGACCCACCTCGCCGATCCGCCGCCCCGGGCCGTGGTGCCGGTGCTCCGCAACGCGATGATCGGCCGCTCCCTGCTGGCCCGCGGGTCCTTCGACGCCGTCTTCAGCACCGGCGCCAGCCCCGCCCTCTCCTTCCTGCCGCTCGCGGCCTCGCGCGGCATCCCCGCGCACTACATCGAGAGCGCCGCCCGCGTGCTCGGCCCGTCGATGACCGGTCGGATCCTCGCCCGGGTCCCCGCCGTCTCGACCTACACCCAGTACCGCTCCTGGGCCGACGACCGCTGGAGCTTCGGCGGCTCGATCTTCGACACCTACCGCGTCGAGGACGTCGTCCCGCAGCCGATCCGCCGCGCCGTGGTCTCGGTCGGCACGCAGGACGGCTACCCGTTCCCCCGCTTCTTCGCCGCGCTCGCGCCGCTGCTCGAGGGCGTGGAGGTGCTCTGGCAGACCGGAGCGAACGACGTCTCCGGGCTCGGGATCGACGGCCGCCACTCCGTACCGCACGACGAGCTCAACGCCGCGATGAAGGCGGCCGACGTCGTCATCGCGCACGGGGGAGTGGGCACCGCGCTCAGCGCCATCGAGCAGGGCCGGGTGCCGATCCTGGTCCCGCGCCGCGCCTCGTTCGGCGAGCACGTCGACGACCACCAGGTGCAGATCGCCACGCGCCTGGCCGACTCCGGCCTCGCGGTCACCGTCGACATCGAGGGCCTCTCCCGCGAGACGCTCGAACTCGCCGCGGCGAGGCGGGTCGTCTCCGCCGATTCCGCCGTGCCCTTCGTGGTGCACGAGACGGCCGAGAAGTCCTCGAGCCTCTCCCGCCGACTCTTCCCCTCCTCCCGCTGATCCCCGCCCGAGCGACCAGACGTGATGAGAACGACATCCACGCGTCATCCGCGGCCCGTACACTCTCGAATGGGTTGGGGGGCCGGACGTCACTTCATGTGCGTCGAATTCGGAATGGTCGGCCGACTCGACACTGATGGCGAAAGCTCCGAAGGATTCTCGATATGACTGACACCCCGCGCGGCCTCTCGCGCCGCCTCCTGCTCGCCGCCTCCGCTGTCGGAGCCGCCGCGACCGCCTCCGCTCTCGTAGCGACCCCGGCGCTCGCCGCGCCGAACTACAGCGTGATCCCGAGGCTCCCGGGCGAGGTCTCGCGCCTCGACACCGTCCGCTCAGAGTCCGGCGGCAAGCCGTACGAGGTCATCGACGTGAAGATCGGCAACGATCCCGCGCGCCTCTTCGTGCCGCACAGCGCTGTGCCGGGCAAGAACCTCTCGGTGCCGGTCGTCTGGTACTACCACGCGAGCGGGAGCGACTGGAAGGCGCTCTCCGGCGCCTACAAGAACTCTGCCGAAAAGCTCGTCGACCAGGGATTCGTCAGCATCTGCCCGCAGTACAGCGGCAGCAGCGCCTACACGAGCGCCCCCGCACTCGCCGCTCAGAAGGCTGCCGTCGAGTGGGTGACGAGCCAGTGGTCGATCCGCGCGAGCTTCCTCCGTTCGAACTCGGGCGGCGGCGCTCTGCTCTGCTGGGCCTACGCGAACCGTCTGGTCCCGAACATCTACGGCGCCTACCACGCCAGCGGCGTCTACAACATCGAGGACACCGAAGCGCGCGACCCCGGCCGTGTCCTCGCTGCGTACGGCGGCAACGTGAACGCACTGCGCGCGGGCAACCCGTCGCGCCTGCCGCAGTCCCTCTGGACGGGCACGCGCCTGCGGATCACCGCCGGTTCGGCCGACACTCTCGTGCCGGCCGAGCTCCACGGCGGACGGCTGCGCCGCCTCGCTCAGCCCGTCGCGCGAGAGACGACCATCGCGTACCACTCCGGTGACGGGGGCCAGTTCGGTCACGTCGTGCCCCCCTTCACGAACAACGACATGGTTCAGACCTTCCGCCGCTGGCTCCAGGAGGGCCCCGCCTGATCCGCGGCAGGACCGACGCGACCCCTCCTCCCCGGGGGTCGGCGCCAGGGTCGAGCAGTGGAGGAGGAGGGCACGGCATCGCAGGCGTCCCAGCCGCCGAGAGGCGGCTCGCGAGGGCATCGCGATCCTCATCGAGGCCGACGGGACCACTCCCGTGAGCGCCGCACCGCCCGCCCCCTCCTCCACCACTCCGCTCCGACGCCAGAAGGACTCCCTGACGTGATCGACATCCTCCCGCGACGACTCCTCGTCGGCGTGCTCTTCTCGGTCGCCCTGGTGATCGTCCTCGGGATGGGGTACATCTTCTCGACCCGGGAGCCGGCCACCGGCCTCCTGGTGATCGCCGCCGGAGTCGGCGGCATCGTCGGGGCCTACGTGCTGCTGCGGGTCCCCGCGCACTGGCTGCCGGCGATGGCGCTCGCGTTCTTCGCGCTCGTCCCGACGCCGCTGACCCCCTCGACCCTGACGTTCCGCATGACGCTCTGGGCCGTCATCCTCGTGATCTGGGCGATCCGGCGCGGGCTCGCTCCCGAGCTGTGGCGCGCCCCCGTCAAGGCGTGGACCCGCGAGCTCGTGCTCTCCCCGTGGCGGGCCGTGGTGATCCTCGCGTTCATCGCCCTCATGCTCTGGTCGGCCCTGGCGACGGTGCGCAGCTCCTATGCGACCGAGGGCGTCTCGTGGATGTTCAGCTTCGCGATCTGCGTGGGCGTGCCGATGCTCGTCTTCGACGCCCAGCGCGAGGCCGTGCTGCTGCGCAAGACGTGGGTGATCCTCTCGGGGGTGCTCGCCCTCTACGCCGCCCTCGAGCTGGTCGCGCAGAGCTCCCCGATCCTCGGTGCCGTCTACGGCGCCCTCGGCTACGAGCAGGACCAGCACTGGTCGCTCTACCGCGCCGAGATCACCTTCGGCCACCCGCTGCTCGCCGGCACCTTCCTCACGGTGGGCGCCGGTCTCGCGTTCGGCTCCTGGCTCCAGGGCTCCCGCAAGTCGGACCTGCTGCTGGGCATCCTGGCCTCGGGCGGCGTCGTCGCGACCGTCTCGCGCGGACCGATGGCGGCCATCGCCGTCGCGGTCGTCGTCGCGCTCGTCGCCGTGGGCTTCCTCAACCCGAACCGCTCGCTGCTCCGGCCCGGCTCGATCCTGATCGCCGGGCTCGTCGCGGGTGTCGGAGTCCTGAACTTCGAGCCCGTCACCGCCCGCAACAACAACCTCGACGCCTCCATCTCGGCCGGCGCCCGCGACCTCGCGGTGACCGTGTCGCTGAAGGCGGCCGAGCTCACGCACTGGCTCGGCTCCGGAGCGGCGACGTCCGGCATCAGCGGCAGGCGGTTCTCGGACGTCGTCATCGAGAACTCGTTCCTGCAGCTGCTGATCAGCGTCGGCATCCCCGGCCTGCTGCTCTTCGTGATCATGGTGGCCGCGATGTTCGGCGCCACGCTCAGCCGTCGCGACGTCGGTCCTGCGGCGGGCCTGCTCGGCTTCATGGTCTGCCTCGCCGGCTACAACGCCATCGACGCGGTCCGCCCCAGCCACCTGCTCCTGGGCTTCCTCGTCATCATCTGCCTCAACCCGGTGCACGTCCCCGACTTCTCGAAGGGCATCCGGATGCGCCAGCCCCTCGGGGCGAGGATCTTCGACGCGCCGATGGCCGTCGGGATGCGGGGCGAGCGATGAGCCGCCTCGCCCGCAGGAACGACTCGTCGCCGGCCGCGCTCGTCGTCCAGCAGTCGCTCGCGCCGCCGGACTCGACCACGCAGTACGTCGACTCGATCGTCGACGGCCTGGCGCCCGGCGTCGAGCTGCTGTTCTTCTCCTGGCGCAGCGCCCTGCTCGCCGACTACGACGTGCTGCACGTGCACTGGCCCGAGCTGATGATCCGCGGCCGCAGCCCGCTGCACCGCTTCCTCCGCCGCCGCGCCCTCGACGTGCTGCTGGTGCGCCTCGCGCTCCAGCGCATCCCGCTCGTGCGGACGGTGCACAACCTGCACCCGCACGAGCTCGGTCCCGCCGCCGAGCGCCGCTCGCTGGCCCGGGTCGACCGCGCGACCGACCTGTTCGTCCGCCTGAACCCGACGACCGTCGCTCCCGGCCGGGCGCCCGCCGTCACCGTGCTGCACGGCCACTACCGCGACCAGTTCGCGCAGCACCCGCTGCCCGAGCGCGAGCACGGCCGCGTCCTCTACTTCGGCATCATCCGCCCGTACAAGGGCGTCGTCGAGCTGATGGACGTGTTCCGCGGCGTGGAGGACGACTCCCTCTCCCTGCACGTGGTCGGCAGCCCCAGCACGGGCCAGCGCGAGCTGGTCGAGGAGCGGGCCGCCCGCGACACCCGGGTGCGCACCACGCTCCGCCGGGTCGACGACGCCGAGATGGTCGACGAGATCGGCCGGGCCGAGCTGATCGTCCTTCCCTACCGCGAGATGCACAACTCCGGCTCGATCCTGGTCGCCCTCTCGCTCGGCCGGCCGATCCTGGTGCCGCGCACGCCCACCAACACGGCCCTGGCCGAGGAGGTCGGCAGCGACTGGGTGATCGAGTACGACGGCGATCTCACGCCCGAGCTGATCACCTCCGCGCTCGAGCGCACGCGCACCCGCCCGCCGGAGGGGCTCCCCGCCCTCTCCGGCCGCGACTGGGACGTCCTCGGACTCCAGCTCAAGAAGGCCTACGAGGGCGCGATCGCCACCAAGAAGGGCTCGACCCGATGACCGGGACCACGCAGAAGCCGTCCCCGAGCCTCGGCCGCTCCGCGAGCCGCGGCGCCGCCGTCACCATCGGCGGGCAGGCGATCCGCATCGCCGTCCAGCTGGGCAGCATCGTCGTCCTCGCGCGCCTGCTCGCGCCGGCCGACTACGGCCTGCTCGCGATGGTCACGGCGATCATCGGCATCGGCGAGATCTTCCGCGACTTCGGCCTCTCCTCCGCCGCCATCCAGGCGAAGGAGATCACGCCGGGCCAGAAGAGCAACCTGTTCTGGATGAACGCGGGCATCGGCCTCACCCTCACCCTGCTGGTCATCGCGGCCTCGTGGCCGATCGCCGCCCTCTACGGCGACGACCGGCTCCAGCTGCTGACCGTCGTGCTCTCCTCGACCTTCCTCCTCAACGGGATCTCGACGCAGTTCCGCGCCGACCTCGCCCGGCACCTCCGCTTCGTGAAGCTCACCCTGGTCGACATCGTCGGCCAGGTGCTGGGCCTCGTGGTCGGCGTGCTGATGGCGCTCGGCGGCGCCGGCTACTGGGCGCTGGCCGCGAGCCAGGTCGTGCAGCCGCTCATCGGCGTGCTGATGCTGGTCTTCATCACGGGCTGGCGTCCCGGCCGCTACCGCCGCGGCGAGGCGATGGGCCACTTCCTCCGCTACGGAGGCGGCGTCTTCGCGACCCAGGCGCTGACCTACGCGAGCAAGAACGTCGACTCCGTCATCATCGGCGCGCGCTTCGGCCCGGTCGACCTGGGCCTCTACAACCGCGCGTTCCAGCTGATGATGCTGCCGCTGCAGCAGCTGAACGCCCCGGCGCAGCGCGTCGCCCTGCCCGTGCTCTCCAAGCTGCAGGACGAGCGCGAGCGGTTCCGCACGTTCATCCTCTTCGGCCAGTCGGCGATGCTGACGGTGATGGGCCTCGTGCTCGCCGTCCTCGGCTCCCAGTCCGACTCGGTCATCCGGATCCTGCTGGGGGAGCGCTGGCTCGCCTCGGTCCCGATCTTCCAGATCCTGCTCGTGGCCGGGTTCTTCCAGGCCACGGCGTACTGCTCCTGGTGGGTGTTCCTCTCCAAGGGCCTCGTGCGCCAGAGCGTCTGGTACAGCCTGGCGACCCGCCCGCTGATGGTCGTCCTGATCCTGCTCGGCTCCAACTGGGGAGTGACGGGCGTCGCGGTCGCGTACGCCGGCTCGCTCGCCCTCACCTGGCCGATCGCGCTGATCTGGATCGGCCGCACCTCCGACGCCCCCGCCCGCGAGATGTTCACCAACGGCCTCCGCAGCGGCATCGCGTTCGGCTCGATCACGGTCGGCTCCTTCTTCTCCACCGTCTGGATCGCCGCCGACCAGCCCGTCCTCCGCCTCCTCGTGGGCGGTGCCGCCGTCCTGGTCGGGGTCGGGCTCTGGATGCTGATCCTCCCCGCGTTCCGCCGCCAGATCCTCGGCCTCGCCGACCTGCGCCGCCACTTCCGCCGCAGCCGCCCGGCCGCCGCTCCCGCCCCGGCCACGGTCGACGCCACCAGCCCCACCGGTGACAGCGCGCTGGTCGACGGAGCCGTCACGGCCGGCACCCCCGACTCCGAGCGGCCTCCCGCCGCCGTTCCCCCCACCGAAAGAGATCGATGAAACTCAAGCTCGGCGTCGTCAAGTCCTGGAAGAAGGACTTCGTCACGACGACCCGCCTGCCCGCCCGCCGCGACGCGGCGGTGCTCCGCGCCGCCCTCGCGGACCTCCGACCCGAGCCCGAGTCGCACCTCGTGATCGCCGCTCCCGGCAGCGGCAACATCGGCGACCAGGCGATGCTGGAGGCGTTCCTCGAGAACACCACCGGTCCTGTCGTGGTCGTCCAGCGCTACGCCGGCGACGTCGTGATCCCCGAGGAGCAGGCCGACCGGGTCGAGGTCGTCGAGCTCCCGCACCTGGTCTACGGAGTGGGCGACGCGCACGCCGCCGACCTCCGCGCCTACGCCGCGCTGATCCGCCGCGCCCGCTCGGTCTCGGTCGTCGGCGCCGACATGATGGACGGCAAGTACAGCCTCCGCGGCTCGGTCCGCCGCTCCCTGCTCGCGCAGGCGGCCGCCGAGGCAGGGGTGCCCACGCGCATCCTCGGCTTCTCCTGGAACGCGGCGGCCCGCCTCGCCGCCCGCCGCTCCCTGATCGCCGCCTCCCGCGCCGGCGTCGTCCCGATGCTCCGCGATCCGCTCTCGGCGGAGCGCGCCCGGAGCATCGGCGTGCAGCGCGTCGAGGAGGTCACGGACATCGTCTTCTCGGCGCGCACCCGCGACCGCAGCTTCCGCGAGGGGCTGGGACTGCCCGAGGGCGTCCCCTTCGCGCTCGTGAACGCGAGCGCCCTCGTCGCCGGCATGGTCGACCAGGTGCCGGAGTACGAGCGCATCGTCGACCGCCTCCGCGCCGCCGGCGTGCACGTCGTGCTCCTCCCGCACGTCTCCCGCCCCATCGGCGACGACAAGGTGGCCGTCCGCGCGGTCGCCGAGCGCGTGGGATCCGAGGGCGTCACCGTCGTCGACCGCGTGCTCATGCCCGCCGAGATCCGCGGCCTCGCCGAGGACGCCCTGCTGACCGTCACCGGCCGCATGCACCTCGCGATCATGTCGCTCTCGCTCGGCGTCCCCGCGATCACCCTCGCCACCCAGGGCAAGGTCGAGGGCATCATGCGCCTCATCGGCCTGCCGCAGCTGTGCGTCGAGCCGGTCCCCGGCTTCGCCGACCGCGTCCTCCCGGTGATCGACCGCATCCTCGCGGAGCCGGGCGACGGCGGCGTGCGCGCCACCATCGACGCGGCCATGCCCGAGGTGCGCCGCCTCTCGGCGCTCAACACCCGCGGCCTCGGCGCGGAGGTCGTGCGATGAGCGCGGCGCAGGAGAAGGGACCGCGCATGCGGATCATGTTCGTCGTCACGTCGCTGCACGGCGGCGGAGCCGAGTTCGTCGCCCGCACCTGGATGGGCTGGCTCCTCGAGCAGGGCCACCACGTCGACGTGGTCACCACCTCGGTGAAGGGCACCGACGAGTACCTCCCCGAGGGCGCGGTGCTGCACCGCATCGGCGAGGGCAAGGGCCACGTCGGCAAGGCGCGGATGCTCAAGGAGCTGTTCCGCCGCCGCACCCCCGACGTCGCGGTCGCCCTGCAGGGCTACCCGAACATCGTGCTCCTGGCCTCGGCCGAGATGACCGCGAAGGCGGACCGCCCGAAGACCATCGTGAGCGAGCGCAACCTCGTCTCGCTCGGCATCCCGGGCTTCTCGAGGACCCAGAAGGTGCAGCTCGGGCTCGCCAAGACGCTCTACCGCCGCGCCGACCACGTCATCGCGATCTCGCACCCCGTCGCGGGAGAGCTCGTCGCCGGCTTCGGCGTCTCGGGCGAGCGCTGCACCGTCGTGCCGAACCCGGCGACCGCCAAGGTCGACCGCTCCCGCCAGGTCTCGCGCACCCCCGGCACTGCGGCGGGCCTGCAGATCGTGCTGCCCTGCCGCCTCGTCGTCCAGAAGCGCCCCGAGCTCGCGATCCTCGCGGCCGAGGAGCTGGAGCGCCGCGGCATCCCCGCGAAGGTCGTCTCCTTCGGCGGCGGCCCGCTGCTCGGCAGCATGAAGGCGGAGGCGACCGCGCGCGGCGTGGACTTCCAGGACATGGGCTGGGTCGAGGACTGGTTCCACCACTTCGACGAGAACGCCGTCGTGCTGCTCCCGTCGCTGCGCGAGGGCTTCGGCAACGTGCTGGTCGAGGCGGCCGCCGCCGGCGTCCCCTCGGTCGCCGTGTCCGGGGCGCTCGGAGTCGCGGACGCGATCGTCCCCGGCCTGACCGGCGAGCTCGCGCTCACCCCCTCCGCCTCCGACCTCGCCGACGCGCTGATCCGCGCGAGCGAGCTCGAGATCACCGGCATCGACCGCTGGCTCGACCGCTTCTCGCTGGAGTCCAGCGGCCGCGACCTCGAGACGGTGCTCCGCCGGGTCGTGGGGCAGAAGTGACCCTCGTCTCGGTGGTGGTCCCGGCGCACCAGGAGGAGGCGCACCTCGCCTCCGCCCTGGAGCGCCTGCTGCGGCAGACCCACGCCGAGCTCGAGATCCTCGTGGTCGACGACGCCTCGACAGACGGGACGGAGGCTATCGGCCGCGCGTTCGCCGAGGAGCACGAGCGGATCCGCTACCTCCGCCAGGACGAGAACCAGGGCGTCGCCGCCGCTCGCGAGCGCGCTGTCGGCGAGGCCGCCGGCGAATGGGTCTGGCTGGTCGACGCCGACGACGAGTGGCCGGAGACCGCGGTCGAGGCCATGCTCTCGGCGGGGGAGGCGGGCCGCGCCGACGTGGTGGTCGCCCAGGCGGTCACGGTCGACGCCACCGGATCCACGCCCGTCGGCTCCCTGCGCGGCCCGCTCGCGCTCTCGGGCCGGGGCGCCTTCACCGCGCTCCTGGTCGGGGAGCTGACCGGGCACCTCTGGAACAAGCTGTTCCGCCGCGAGCTGTTCGACGGCATCGACTTCACGCGGATCCGCCAGCACTCGGACCAGGCGCAGGTCGCGCAGCTGCTCGCCGCGGCCGACGAGGTCGTCGTCGTCCCCGACTCCGTCTACGAGTACCGCCTCCGCTCCGGCTCGATCATCCGCTCGGGCGCGAAGCGCGCCGACTCGCTCGCCGGACTCGCCGCCGTGATCGAGCGGACGGCCCGCGGGCTCGACCCGCGCATCCTCGACTCGCAGGACTACTCCTACTACCGCGCGCGCTTCTCCCTGCTCTCCCGCTTCAAGGACGCCACCTCGGGCGCGCACAGTCCCGAGGAGGCGGACCGGCTCTGGCGGGCCGCGCACGACGAGGCGGGACTCCGGCACCTGGTCGCGCTCGTGCGCCGGCGCGACCTCAAGCGCTCCGTCCTCTTCGGGCTCGCCGCCGCGGCGCCCGCGCTCTACCGAGCGGCGATGAGCGCCGGGAACGGACGCCGGTGACCGTCGTCTCCCCGGTGCGCGGAGAGGCCGGAGTGCGCTTCCCGGCAATCGAGTCCTCGTCACTATTCCGTCGAATGTGCGGCGCGGACGATACACCCTTAGTCTTGATCCTCGGTCGCATTCTGCGACTGAGCCTGCGTCCTTCTCTGAGCCTTGTTCACCTCGGATGGAATTCACGAGCGGTACGACCGGGCACAAGGGGGAGAGAATGAAGCTGCTGAAGCCTGCGGGCGGGGCCCGACGCGAATGGGTGGATTTCGCCAAGGGTGCCGCCATCCTGATGGTCGTGTACTACCACACGTCGTTGTACCTCGGTGACATCGGGGTCGAGAACACTCTCGGCCGCATCAAGGTCGTGTTCGAGCTGTTCCCGATGCCCCTCTTCTTCCTGGTGTCCGGTCTCTTCGGCTCGCGCATCCGCACCTGGAGCTTCGGCGACCTCTGGCGCCGCAGGCTGTACCCGCTGCTCTGGCTCTACGTGGTCTGGTCCGTGATCCGCATGGCCTTCTACCTGGTCGTGCCGCTCGCGAACGGCGGACTCGGCGAGCTCCCCGCGACCGACCCGCTCAACCTGCTCCTGCTGTTCTTCTGGCCCAGCAGCAGCTACTGGTTCATCTACGGCCTCGTCCTCTTCACGCTCGGCGCGTGGCTCCTGCGCAAGGTCGACCACCGCGTGCAGGTCGCCCTCGCCGCGGTGATGGGGACGATGTTCACCACCGGTCTCCTCAACACGACCAACGTGGGCTGGAACCGCATCGGCGCCCTGTTCGTCTTCTTCCTGGTGGGCACGCTCTACTCGAAGAGGATCATCGACTTCGTCGAGCAGAAGGGGAGCCGCGCGTTCCTCTACGTCACTCCGGTCTTCGTCGTGCTGAGCGCGGTGCTCTTCCTCTTCCCGATCCGCTGGGTGCCGTTCCTCGCCCTCGCCGGCCAGATGGCCGCCGTCGCGATGGGCATCCTCGTGTCGCGGGCCCTCTCCCGAGTGCGATTCCTGAACTTCTTCACGATCTGCGGCGAGCGCAGCCTGCACATCTACCTGCTGCACCTCTACTTCATCGTGATCGCCATCACGATCCTGCGGGTGATCCTCCCCGAGGACCGCTCCGAGATCGGCGGCTTCGAGGTGCCGCTGCTGCTGGTCGTGATGGTGCTCGCGGTCGTCCTCTCGCTCTTCGTGACCCGCTACCTCTCGAAGGTCAAGTGGATCTACGTCCCCCCGGCCGCCCTCGGCGGCCCCGGCAAGCGGCGCAAGCCCGTGCCCGTCCCTGCGCGCGGCCCCGGAGTCGTCTCCGATCCCGTCGCGGTCCCGGCCGATGAGCCCGGCACCTCCCCCAGTTACGAGAAGAAGAGAGCGGAGTCCCACGAGTGAAGACGACACGAGCACGCAGAGCCGGAGTCCTGGCGGCCGTCGTGGCCGTCGCCCTCGGGCTGGCCGGCTGCTCCTCGCAGCCCGAGCCCGTCCGCACGCCCGACGGCTTCACGACGGAGAAGGCGATCGAGTACCGCTCGGTCGACGGCGTCTCGCTGAAGGCCGACGCCTGCCTCCCCACCGCGGGCGGCACCGACCGCCCCGCGCTGCTGATGCTGCACGGCGGAGGGTTCGTCGACGGCGCCCGCGACGAGGGCGGGATGACCGAGCTCTGCGAGTACTACGCCGAGCGCGGCTTCGTCTCGGTCTCCGTCGACTACCGCCTCCTCCAGGACAGCCGGTACCCCGGCCAGATCGAGGACGCGCAGGCCGCCGTGGAGTGGCTGCGCGAGCCCGCGCAGGTCACGCGCTTCGGCCTCGACCCCGCCCGCATCGGCGTGATGGGCAGCTCCGCCGGAGCGATCATCGGAGCGACCATGGGCACGCTCGGCGAGGGCTCCCTCACCGAGGGCTCGCGGGTCAAGACGGTCGTCGCCTTCTCGGCGGTGGCCGACATGACCGAGACCGGGATGTCGCTGGGCACGCCGCTGCCCGAGGCGAAGGAGCAGATCCTCTCCTACCTGGACTGCGACGAGATCGACTCGACGACCTGCCCGCAGAGCATCCCCGCGTCGCCGATCACCTCGGTCGACTCCACGGACGCCCCGCAGATCTGGCTGACCTCCGAGGACGAGCTCGTCCCGGTCGAGCAGGCCGACGCGATGCAGGTCGCCCTGCAGGACGCCGGAGTGGCGTCCGAGGTCGGCGTGGACGGCTCCGGCCACCACGGGCTCCAGAACAACACCCCGAACAACAAGAAGGCGATCCTCGCCTTCCTGCAGGCCCACCTCTGATCCACCGCTCCCGCGCGAAACCTCGCGGCCGGTTCCGCGCAACGCGGACGACACATCACGACGCTACAGTCAGACCCCCTGCACTCCGGTGCAGTCGACGAAAGGGACACCACACACCATGACCTTGAACGGACTGTTCGCCGGCATCGGCCGGAGGTGGGTCTACATCGTCGCCTTCGCTCTGCTCGGCGCCGTGGCGGCCCTGGTACTCAACGCCGTCCTCCTCCCGCAGTACAAGGCGGACGCACGCGTGTACGTCGCGGTCTCCTCGTCCGGAGTCCTCTCGACCGCGGACCGGGTCGCGGCCAACAGCGCCGCCTCCCAGGCCACGGTCACCTCCGTCGCCCTCGGCACCTCGGACACCGTCCTGCAGGGCGTCATCGACGGCCTCGGCATCGACGAGCCCATCGAGGAATTCGCCAAGCGCGTGACCGTCCTCGCCGAGCCGGAGTCCGTGGTCATCACGATCTCGGCCACCGACCCCTCGCCCGAGCAGGCCGCGGTCATCGCCAACGCGGTCGCCGCCCAGCTCGACGCGGCCGTGAAGGGCGCCGATCCGGCGACCACAACGAACGGCGTCGCCGTCCCGCAGATCCAGCTCCAGGTGCTCAGCCAGGCGCTCCCGCCGGAGCTGCCGGTCACCGGTGGCATCCTCGTCCTGCTCGCGCTCGGCATCCTCGGCGGCGCCGTGGTCGGCGTGGGAGTGGCGATCGTGATGACCGCCCTCGACCGCCGCCTCCGCAGCGGCGACGACGTCCGCTCCGCGATCGACCGGCCGCTGCTGGGCATCGTCCCGGTCAAGGCCACCAAGCTCGACGAGATGCTGAACTCGACCGAGATCCCGGCCCGCTACTCGGCCGTGGCGTTCGAGCTCTCCGCCATCGCGCGCACCCGCTCGTACTCCTCCTTCGCGATCGCCCCGGCGTCCGAGAAGACCCCGCACACCGCCAGCGCGGTGCTGCTCGCCAAGGCGCTGGCCGTGCTCGGCTCGTCCGTCGTGATCGTGGACGGCACCGCCGAGGGCTCGGCTCTCGCTTCCGCCTCGGGCGGACGCCCGGGCCTGCGCGAGGTGCTCGCCGGAGCCGCCTCGCTCGACGACGCGATCATCAAGCGCTCGACCGACCGCGTCGACCTGCTCCCCGCGGGCGGCGCCCAGGCCGGCACGCCGATGCCGACCGACGCCCTCCGTGCGCTGGTCGAGGAGCTCGAGAAGGTCTACGACATCGTCCTGATCGTCACCGGCACCCTCGGCGCGACCGAGCAGTCGCCGACCTTCCGCGGCGTGGCCGACGGCGCCGTCCTCGTCCTGATCGAGGGCAAGGTCGACTCGCCCCAGGCCGCCGCCGACGTGCACTGGATCGAGACCGCCGGCACCCCCGTGGTCGGCGCGGTCGTCCTGGCCCGCCACAAGCTGCAGAAGGCCCCCGCGATCGTCTGATCGCGTCCTCGCACGCTGCGGAAGAGCGCACCCCGGCCCCGGCCGCGGTGCGCTCTTCCGCGTTCGGGGACTGGGGGGCTCTCCGCGCGGGCCCGTGCGGGCTCTGCGGACCCCGGCCGGCCTCTCCGGTCCTTCAGCCTCTCCAACGCCCGCCGTGGCCGGACCGGGCCCTTCTCCGTCCCCCGCGAGCCCGCTCACCCCGCGAGTCCGCACGAGTCGCGGTAGTCGCGCGCGAGCACGCCGACTTCCGCGGACTCGAGAGGAGGCGGCGTCCCCGTCCTAGGCCAGCGGGCTCTCCGGGGCGGGCCCGTGCGGGCCCGTGCGGGCTCTCCAGGGCATGGCCGGCCCCTCCGGACCTCCTCCGGCCTCTCCAGCGCCCGCCGTGGCCGGACCAGGTGCCTCACCGGCTCCCGGGAGCCCGCTGACACCGCGAGGCCGCAGAAGTCGCGGTACTCGCGCGCGACTCCGCCCACTTCTGCGTGCTGGAGAGGCGCGGGCGCGTCAGCCGGGCACTGATCGCGTCACCGTCCGACCGGCCCACTCCTGCGGTCCCGGAGACGCCGAGCGCCCGCCCGCGCCCTCGCGAGTCCGCGGTGGTCGCGGTCGTCGCGCGCGACCCCGCCGTCCGCGCCTGGTCGGCGGGAGGCGGGCACACGCGGAACCGCCGCCGTCGAGGGGACGACGGCGGCGGTTCTGCGCGCGGGGAGCGGATCAGGTCACGGCGTGCAGGCCACGTTCCCGATCAGGTCCTTCCCGGAGTTGGAGCAGCTCAGCGTGTTTCCGCTGGTGGACCAGTTGGACGGCTGGTGGAGGTAGACCACCGCGTTGCTGGTCTTCAGCGCGAGGTTGCCGCTGATGGTGTTGTCGTTGCCCGAGCCGTCGGCGCGGGTGATCACCTGGTAGCCGTAGGTGGTGGTGCCCGCGGCGGAGTTGCCCGCGGCCAGCCAGCTGTTGCCCGAGACCAGGATCAGCGAGACGACGTCCGAGGCGAGCCGCGATCCGCCGAGGACCGTGTTCCCGATGATGTCGCCGTCGAGGGTGCCCTCCTTGGCCTCGATCGGCTCGGCGCCGGTGTCGCTGATCGCGTTGTCCACGACCGCGATGCGGGCCGTGCGGTCCGGGTCGCAGTCGTTGTACTCGCACCAGTTGCGGTCGGAGGTGCCGACGTAGACGCCCTCGCCGTACTTGGCGGAGACGAGGCCGGTGCGGCGGATGGTGCTGCCGACGATCAGGGAGTCGGTGGTCTGGCTGCGGAAGTGGACCGCCTCGTAGCCGATCTCGCTCACCGTCAGGCCGGCCATCTGGACGCCCTTGCTGGCGAGCACCTGGATGCCCTGGAAGGAGCTGCGGACCGAGAAGCCCACGAGGTGCACGTCGCTCACCGTGTTCAGGATGAGCGCGGTACCGCTCGAGGTGGATCCGGAGGTGAGGACCGCGTTGGGCGAGCCGCAGATCCAGATCGAGCCGGGCTGGGCGGCGGTGCCGCGGAGGGCGAACTTGCCGGTGTAGACGCCGTCGGCCAGGCGGATGACGTCGCCGGAGGAGGGGTTGGTCAGGGCCGTGACGAGCTGCGCCGAGGTCGACACCGTCTTGGTGGCGGCGGGGCAGTCGAAGGCCGCGAGCAGCGAGGCGCGGGAGGCGAGGATGTCGGCCGAGGTGGTGGCCGACTCCTTCAGCCGCGAGTCGCGGCCGGCGTCGTCGGTCGCCGTGACGGTGTACGTGTAGGCGCGTCCCGCCTCGGCGGTCTCGTCGCGGTACTGGCGCACCGGGTCGGCGACGGTGCCGACGACCGTGTCGCCGGAGCCGTCCTCGTTCGAGCGGTGCACGTCGTACGAGACGACCCGCGAGCTGAAGGGCGCGTCCCAGGCGACGGTGTAGCCGTCGGTCAGGGGGGAGAGCTCCACGGCGTCGGTCGCGAGGCCGTCCTCGGCGAGGACGAACGCGTCGATGATCAGGTTCTTGTCGGTCGACTGGGAGTTCTTCGTCCCCGTGTAGGAGATGGTCACGGTGTGCGTGCCCTCGGCGAGGTCGGTCGTCTCGTAGACCGGCACCTGGTACTGCGCGGTCGAGCTGTAGCGGTCGACCTTGGTGACGGGTCCGCCGTCGACCGAGACCGCGGCGATGCCGGAGGAGGAGGTCTTCCGGCTGATCCAGCGCCACGACGTGCCGACGAAGGTGAACTTCACCGATCCGGCGGAGGTCAGGTACTTCATCCCGCCGCCGCTGTCGCCGCCCGCCATCGATCTCCACGAGCCGGTGTACTGCAGCGCGGGGTCGGTCTCCTGCACGAGGAGGCTGGTCGCTCCGGAGGGATCGAGCACGGGGCCGTCGTCCTCGCCGCCGCCGGTCTCGTCGGTCGGCTCCTCGGTGGCGGGAGTCGCGCGGGTGATGTCGAACGCGTCGATGACCAGGTTCTTGTCGCTCGCGGAGCTGTTGGCCGTGCCGCTCCAGGCGATCTTGACCGTGTGGACGGTGTCGGCGAGGTCCTTCTTCGTGAACACCGGGACCTGGTACGCCGTGGTCTTCGTGTACCGGTCGACCGAGGTGCTCGCGCCGTCGACCGTGACGGTGGCGATGCCGGCGGAGGCGGTGGTGCGGCTGACCCAGCTGAAGCCGGTGCCGCGGAAGCTGAACGAGACGGAGCCGGTGCTGTTGAGGAACTTGATCCCGCCGCCGCTGTCGCCGCCCGTCATCGTGCGCCACGAGCCGCTGTAGGTCAGCGAGGAGTTCGTCTCCTGTATCCGCGTGCTCTGCCCGGCGCCCGGGTCGAGAGTGGCCGCGGAGGCGGCGGGCGCCGTGAGGGGGGCGACCAGGATGCCGAGAGCGGCGATCAGAGCGGTGGTGAGGGAGAGGCGTGCGCGTCGTCGGCGAGGGCGGGTCGGGTCTGGCGTCGTCTGAGGATTCACGATCGGCTCCGGGTCTTCGAGGGGGCGTCGGGGGCGGTTCGATGGGGCTGCTCAAGGGGGTGGTGCTGGTCCTCCCGACGCTATAGACGGGCCTTGCGACTGATGGCTGGATGAGACGGATTCAGGTTGTAGTACCCCATTCGGGCGTGGTGGTCGGGCTTATATCAGCGATTCCGCTGAAGGACTGGCGGACCGCCGCGCATGCGTGTATACGGAACGGTCACACGCGCTGTCGACGACGGATCGGAGGGCGGATGTCGGATCGGGAGGGGACTCCGGGAATGCCCGTCCGCGGAATGGACGAGGGGGAGTGCTGCTCGGTCGAGGAACGGCGACCCTACCCGGCGACTCTGGACACGGCCCCGGGCCGGGCCGCTGGGCGAGAGAATTGACCGGGCGTTCACCGGGCCGACCCCTCGCCGAAACACTGCGATGATGGGCTCTCCACTGGTGATCGCCGTCGCACCCGCGTCGCGGATCACCCGCCGCGGGCGAGCGGCGGTCCCGACGAGAGGGAGGACGCGATGGACACGGCCACGACCGCGACCGGCGACCGCCCGTCCACCCCGCCGTCCCGGGAGCGCCCGAGATGCCCCCGGGTCCGCGCTCGCACCGTGATCGGACGGCTCCTGCTCGTCCCCCTCGTGGTGCTCGCCCTCTTCGGCGCCGGGATCCCGCTCTACGTCACGCCCCCGATCGACCCGATCCCTGAGCAGGCGGACGCGGTCTTCGTGCTGGGCCCCTCCACGAGGGCACGAGTCGAGTTCGCCCGCCGGATCATCACCTCCGGGGCGACGGACACGATGGTGCTCTCGGTCGGCCCCGGCGAGATGAACGCTCCCTACGAGGCCAAGAAGTACAAGAAGTGCAACGAGCCCGGCGGCGACGTCCTCTGCTACTCCGCCGACCCGCTCACGACCCAGGGAGAGGCCCGGCAGCTGCGCGACATGGCCGAGCAGTACGGCTGGGACCACGTCATCGTGATCACCAACGCCTCCCACCTCGTGCGCGCCGAGATGATCATCGAGCGCTGCTACTCCGGCGAGCTCTCGATGGTGCCCTCGGGCGAGCCGATGGGCCTGGACTACCTGGTGAACCAGTACGTCTACCAGACCGGCGCGTTCCTCAAGGCCTTCCTGGTCACCAACGGCTGTTGACGCGAGCACTCCTCCTCGAGCCGCCGAGCCGGCCTGCGCTAGTCTGCCCGGGGCGCCATCGGCCCCGAGCCCGCTCCTGCGGAGCCCGGCCGGCCCGGCCCACGACGGCAGCGCGGCAGGAGGATCGACCGGGGAGACCCGCGACGCTCCCCGCTCCGCACCGGTCACCCCCACGCGAACCCCTCCGAAAGGCCCGCCCGTGACACCTGCCCGATCGATCTTCGCCGTCGGCCGCGGCCAGTACGAGAACATCGGCGACATCATCCTGCGTCGCCAGCTCCTCGACTGGCTCCGCGAGTCGGGTCCGCTCCACGTCTACGTGGGCCACTCGCCGTGGGGCTACGACGACGGCCTGCGCCTGGGCCCGGACGACACGGTGTACCGCTCGCTCCTGCGCTGGTACGCGGCGCTCGCCCGCGAGGCCCTCGCCGGCCGGGCGAACTCGGTGTTCAAGCCGGGAGAGATCCAGCTGACCCTGATCGGGATGAAGGAGCACCTCGTGATGCTCCCGGGCATCGCCCTCGTGCGCCTCGGCGGCGGCCGCGTGATCCGCGCCGGCGTGGGCACCCGCAACTTCGCCCCGCTGCCCCGCGCGATCATGTGGCCCTCGATGGCGCTCTCGAGCTACACCCGCTGGCGCGACGACAAGACGGCCGGCTACATGCGCGTCGGCGCCGCCATGCCCGACCTCGGCTACGGCGAGGGCTCGAGCGACGCGGAGCTGACCGCGTTCGCCGCGCAGCCCGACGAGGAGCGGCGCGTTCTGGTCCTCTCCCTCCGCGAGGACCACGAGGTGGACGCCCGCCCCTACCCCGAGCAGGAGTGGCTGGCCGCGATCAAGGGCTTCGCCGAGCGCGAGGACCTCGACATCGTCGTCGTCACGCAGGTCGCCGTCGACGCCGAGCGCTCCCGCCGTCTCGCCGCCGACCTCGACGCGGACATCCTCGACTGGGATCCGGCGCACACCCACGACGAGCACGAGATCCTGCTGCGCGAGCTCTACCGCACGGCCCGCGTCGCGATGAGCGACCGGCTGCACGTGATCATCATGGCGTTCACCGAGGGCGCGGCCCCGGTGAGCCTGCAGATGGACGGATCGACGAAGGCCTCGCGCCACTTCGAGACCATCGGGATCCACGACGTCACGGTCGACATGTCCCGGACGACCCCGGCCGCCGGCGTCGAGACCTTCTCCGCCGTCGTCGCCCGCCGGAGCGAGCTGCTCGAGAAGCTGCTCGTCGCCCGCGGGCGCCTCCGCGGCGTTCGCGACGACATCCAGGCGCTGCTCGCCGTGCCGCCCCGCAGCCGCCCGGCCGCCGCGGCAGCCCCTGCCGGCCCGAAGACGCGGGTGTACCACGTCGGCCGCAGCGGAGAGGTCCCCGGAGGCATGACGCAGGTCGTCAACGGGTACCTGCGCTGGCCGTTCGAGCGCTCGGACGTCCGGGTGATCTCCTCCCGCACCGCTCCGGGCGAGCACGTCGCCGCGGCCCGCCTGGCCGCCGGCGCCGCCGCCCGCATCGTCGCGATCGCGCGCCGCGAGCCCGGCGCCGTGATCGTCGTCCACCTCTCGGAGCGCGGCTCGTTCCTCCGCGAGGGGTCCCTCCTCCGCCTCGCGCACCGCCTGGGCCTGCGCACGGTCGCCCACCTGCACGGCAGCGAGTTCGCCGCCTTCACCGCCGCGCACCCGCGCCTGGTGAAGGACGTGCTGCGCAGCGCGGACGAGATCATCTCGCTCTCGGAGGAGACCTCGGCGATCTGCCGCCGCTACGTCCCCGCCGAGCGCGTGCACCTCGTGCCCAACGCGCTCGAGCAGGGCACCCCGCGCGACAAGACCCGCACCGTCGTCTTCGGCGGCGTCGTCAGCCACCGCAAGGGCGTCGACGTGCTGCAGAAGGCGTGGGCGCAGGTCGAGGGCAAGGAGGGCTGGCGCCTGCTGGTCGCCGGTCCGATCCGCGAGCCGGAGGTCGTCGACCGCGGCGTCCCGGGGATCGAGTTCCTCGGCTCGCTCGAGAACGCCCGCCTGCTCGCCCTGCTCGACGAGGCGTCCATCGCCGTCCTGCCCTCGCGCGACGAGGCGATGCCGATCTTCATCCTCGAGGCACTCGCCCGCGACGCGGCCGTCGTCTCGACCGCGGTCGGCGGCATCCCCGAGGTCCTCGGCGACGGCTGCGGCCGCGTGGTCGCGCCCGGAGACGTGGAGGGCCTCGCCGCCGCGCTGACCGAGCTCATCACCGACGAGGACGCCCGGGCCGAGGTCGTCGAGAAGGCCGGGGCGCGCTTCCGTGAGCGCTTCTCCGCCGACGCCGTGTTCCCGCGGGTGGAGGAGGTCTGGCTCGGCTGAGCCGCCTGCGACTTCGCCCCGGATCGCGCCCCCGGCCCCGCTCCGGGCCTGGGCGGAGCCGCGGGAGCGTAAAATCGCTGGAGTCCGCGTCGCCGTGCCGTCGCGCGCCCAGCCGTCCGCTCCCGGACGCCTTCTCCCTCCATCCCAGAGAGGCTCGACCGTGGCCATCGCCGCCGACTCCGACCGCCGCCTGTGGACCCTGCCCCTCGCGCGCGCCGTGATCGCGGCGGTCGCCGGCTGCGTCGTCACCTTCTCGCCCGACCACGGGCCCGCCTTCGGCCTCGCCGTCTTCGGCGGCTTCGCGATCGCGACCGGCGCCGTCTCGCTCGCCCTCGGGCTCCGCAGCTGGAGCGGCCGGGCCCGCCCGCTCGCCCTCGGCTCCGCGGTGCTCACCCTGGTCGCCGGAGTCGCGGCGCTCGTCGCGCTCCCGGTCGCCAACCTGCTCTCCTTCGTCGCCCTCGTCGCCGGCTGGGCGCTGCTCTCCGGCTTCCTCGAGTTCTCGAGCGGCCGCCGCGGTCAGGGCCTCGCCGCACGCGACTCCGTGATCGTCGGCGTCGGCACGATGCTGCTCGGCGCCGCCTTCGGACTCCTCCCGCCCCACCCCGTCGTCACCGTCGGCCTCCTCGGCGCCTACGCCGTGATGGTCGCCGTGTTCCTCGCCATCGCGGCGTTCTCGCTCAAATGGGCCGCCGGCGCCGACGCAGCCACCGGACACGATCCCGTCGCCCCCACGACACCGACCTCCGGAGGAGACCGATGACCGCCGAAGGCCAGCAGCCCGACCCCGCCTCTCCCGCCGACCGCGCCTCGGCGGCCGACTCCGCCCCGGCGCGCGACCCCGGCGAGTTCACGCCCCGCACGTTCCAGCCGACCCGCAAGGACCGCCTGCGCCCGCTCGAGCTCATCGGCTTCTCCGCGGTGATGGCGGCCTTCGTCGGCCTGGTCGTCATGCTCTCGACCCGCGAGCCGGTCGTCGCGCTCATCTCGTTCGGCGTCGCCTTCATCGTCGTGCTCGTCGCGATCGCCATGTTCTCGCTGACCTTCAAGCCGGACGAGGCCGAGATCGCGGACATCGACGAGCAGGACTCCGCACACTAGGCGAGGGACGGCTCCGCCGCTCCCAGTCGACCGGGAGCACGCCGCGCGGGCGGATAGTCCCTTCCGCCGCGCATGCTGATGGAGCAGCCCGGAGGGCGTCTCGAGATTCCGCCTGCGCACGCGGGCGCCGCTTCCGCGTCGGTGGTCGCGCGTAGCGTGCGGAGGGTGGCGGAGGCGATCGGGCGGTGGTGGCAGCGGCGGCGGTTCTCGCGCGGCGCCGACGTCCCCTACGCGGTCGGCACCTACCGGGAGGCGTGGGCGTCCTACCCCGTCCTGGTGCGGCAGTACCGGCCCGAGTACAACGAGGGCATCGTGCTCAGCCAGATCCCGCCCGCGGCCGACGTCTACCTGTGCTGGCTCTGCGACGCCGGGCACGTCTTCGTCGCCACTCCCGAGGAGCAGCGCCACCGTCCCGGCCGGGAGCGGCGCCGCTCCTCCTGGTGCCCCGACTGCGCCGAGCTCGCCTCGCCGCGCCTGACCCGGGCCGCGCCGATGATCGGCGGCCGGCTCGCCGAGGTGCTCGCGCCGACGTCCGCCCCCGACGACGGCTCCCTCGTCCTCCTGGCGCCACCCGCCGTGATCGCGCGAGGGCTCCCGACGTCCGCGTCGCTCACCGGCCGCGGGTCCGTGTCGCCCACCGGCCCGAGCGG
>NZ_PSVX01000040.1:0-39477 GCF_002932695.1 Rathayibacter sp. AY1D2
CTCTTTGACGCCCCACCCGCCCCCGTGTTAGCGTCACTCTCGGACATGTGACTGGTCGTGCAGGCAGGATCCGACGAAACGCGTATTGAGCGTCGTCGGGTCCTTTTTTTGTGCCCGGATGCCTCCTGACGCTCCGCCGGAGCACCGATGACGGTGCCGGAGGGGGCGGGGACGGCGACGGACGGCCGGGCAGCACAGCGCAGGGAAGCGCGCGTCCCCACACACCCGGAGGAGTACCGATGAGTACCCAGGAGAGCGCGAGGGCGATCCTCGAGCACGTCGGCGGCGCCGCCAACGTGGCGAAGCTGCAGCACTGCTCGACCCGTCTGCGGTTCGCGCTGGCGGACGATGCGAAGGCCGACGTCGAGGCGTTGAAGGCGGTGCCCGGCGTGATCGGCGTCGTCACCGGCCCTCAAACGCAGGTCATCGTCGGCAGCGGCGTCAGCGAGATGTACGCGGCGGTTGAGAAGCTGCGCGGCGGCACCACCGCATCCGCGGAGCAGGCGAAGCAGCCGCGATCCCTCAAGCGCCTCGGCGCGACGATCATGGACTTCGTGGTCAGCGTGTTCACGCCGATCATCCCGGCCATCGCGGGCGCCGGCATCTTCAAGTCGTTCCTCGTCCTCGCCTCGGCGCTGGGCTGGCTCGACCCGGCCTCCGACAACTTCAAGCTGCTGTCCGCCATCCCGGACGCGGTGTTCGGCTTCCTGCCGCTGCTCGTCGCGTACACGAGCGCGAAGAAGCTCGACGTGAACCGGCCGCTCGCGCTCGGGCTCGTCGGTGTCCTGGTCTTCCCGGCGTTCACGACGCTGCTCAACCAGGAGGGCGGCGTCGCGCTCTTCGGCATCCCGGTGCCGGTCATCGCCTACAACGCCCAGGTGTTCCCGGCGATCCTGGCCGTGCTGCTGCTCTCGGTCGTCGAGCGCTTCTTCACGAAGCACTCGTGGGGCCCGATCCGCACGTTCTACGTGCCGCTGATGTGCCTGGTGATAGTCGCTCCGGCCACGATCTTCCTGCTCGGCCCCCTCGGCTACTGGCTCGGCTCGATGCTCACCGGCGCGATGATCGGCCTCTACGGGGCGCTCGGCTGGGTGGCCGTCGCGCTGCTGGCCGGCGTGCTCCCGCTGATCATCTCGGTCGGCATGCACAAGGCGTTCATCCCGCCGACCATCGCGACGATGGCCAGCGCGGGCAAGGACACCTTCTACCTCGCCTCCTCGCTCGCCCACAACGCGGCGGAGGCCGGCTCCAGCCTCGCGATCGCCCTGCGCACCAAGAGCGCGACCCTCCGCGCCACCGCCTTCTCGGGCGGCCTCTCGGCCCTCTTCGGGATCACCGAGCCGGCGCTCTACGGCGTCACGCTGCAGAACAAGCGCGCCCTCGTCTCCGTCATCACGGGCAGCGTCGTCGGAGGCGCCTACATCGGCGCCACGCAGGTCGCCGCGTTCGCGCTGGTCAGCCCCGGCGTCGCGAGCATCTCGATGTTCATCGACGGGCTGAACCCCTGGAACCTGCTCAACGCCGTGATCGGCCTGCTGATCTCGGTCGCCGTCTCGTTCGTCGTCTCCTTCGTCATCTGGCGCGACGACGCCTCCGCCAGCGTCCAGGCGCTCGGGGACGTGGCGGCCGCCGCCGGGAGCCCGCTCGCGTTGCAGGCGCCGCTCACCGGCTCCGTCATCCCCCTCTCGGAGGTGCCGGACCCCGTGTTCTCGGCCGGCGTGCTCGGCGAGGGGCTGGCGATCCGCCCCACCGACGGAGCCGTCCGGGCGCCGTTCGCGGGCGAGGTCATCGCGCTGCTCTCCTCTCGCCACGCCGTGGGGCTCCGCCGCGCGGACGGCGTCGAGGTGCTCATCCACGTCGGCATCGACACGGTGCAGCTGGACGGCGCGCCGTTCGAGGCGCACGTCGCGGTCGGCGACCGGGTCGAGGCCGGGCAGCTCCTCCTCACCGCCGACCTGGCCGCGATCACCGCGGCCGGCTACGACACCACGACCCCGGTGCTCGTGACCAACTCCGCCGAGTACACCGTGCTCGTCGAGGCCGCCGAGCGGATCACCGCCGGCGACCGGATCATGACCGTGACGCAGAGAGAGAAGGAGCTCGCCGATGGCGCTTCCTGACGGATTCCGATGGGGCGGCGCCCTCGCCGCCAACCAGGTCGAGGGCGCGTGGCGCGAGGGCGGGCGCGGCCCGGCGGTCAGCGACGTCGCCTCCTACAAGCCGAAGGCGGACCCGAAGGAGTACGCGATCCACCACCGCAACACGGTGGAGAGCATCACGGCGGCGATGTCCGACGACGACACCGAGTACTACCCCAAGCGCCGCGGCATCGACTTCTACCACCGCTACCCCGGCGACCTCGCGCTGTTCGCCGAGATGGGCTTCACCACCCTCCGCGTCTCGATCGCCTGGACCCGCCTCTACCCGACGGGGGAGGAGGCGGAGCCGCTCGAGGAGGGCATCGCCTACTACCTCGCCCTCTTCACCGAGATGCGGCGCCTCGGGATAGAGCCGCTGGTCACGCTCTCGCACTACGACCCGCCGCTCGCGCTCGCGCTGAAGCACAACGGCTGGGTCGACCGCCGCACGATCGGGCTGTTCGAGCGCTTCGCCCGCACCTGCTTCGAGCGCTTCGGCCACCTCGTCGACATGTGGCTGACCTTCAACGAGATCGACGGCATCATCCGCCACCCGTTCACCTCGGGCGGGATCATCGAGGAGACCGTCGAGGGCAGCGTGGAGCAGGCCTGCTACACGGCTCTGCACCACCAGTTCGTCGCCTCCGCCTCGGTCACGAGGACGCTGAAGGAGCTGTGGCCCGAGTCGCGGATGGGCTGCATGCTCACGATGCTGACCACCTACCCCAACACCTGCCACCCCGACGACGTCGCGGCGACGCAGGCGAAGGAGCGGATGCTCTACCTCTGCACCGACGTCCAGGCGGGCGGCGCCTACCCGCGCCTGGCGCTGCGGGCGCTCGAGAGCCGCGGAGTCGAGATCCCGTTCGAGGCGGGCGACGTCGAGCTGCTGCGCGAGCACCCCGTCGACTTCATCTCGTTCAGCTACTACATGTCGATGACGGAGTCCGTGCGCCCCGACGCCGAGCGCACACCCGGCAACACGGTCCTCGGCGTCAAGAACCCGTTCCTCGAGTCGAGCGAGTGGGGCTGGCAGATCGACCCCGTCGGGCTGCGGATCTCGCTGATCGACCTCTACGACCGCTACGGCAAGCCGCTGTTCATCGTCGAGAACGGGCTCGGGATGCGCGACGAGCTGACCGACGACGGCCGGGTCCACGACCCGTACCGGATCGACTACTTCCGCGCGCACTTCGAGCAGATGATCCAGGCGGTGGACGAGGGCGTGGAGCTGCTCGGCTACGTGAGCTGGGCGCCGATCGACCTGATCAGCGCCTCCAGCTCGCAGATCTCGAAGCGCTACGGGTTCGTCTACGTCGACATGGACGACCTCGGCCACGGCAGCACCGAGCGCTACCGGAAGGACTCGTTCTTCTGGTACCAGAAGGTCATCGCCTCCAACGGCGCGGATCTGGGATGATCCTCCTCTGCCCGGAGGCGCCGTCCGGCTCTCCGGGCAGAGGCCCCGCCACCCCCACCCCAGCCCTGACGCGGCCGTCGACGGAGACACGCATGCAGACCATCAAGAAGGTGCTCAACTCGAGCGTCGTCCTCGTCGTCGACGAGCGCGGCGTCGAGCGCGTGCTCCTGGGCAGGGGGATCGGCTTCGGAGCGAAGGCCGGCGAGGCGATCGAGCCCTCGAGCGTCGACCAGGTGTTCGTGGCGCTGGACGACTCGGATCAGCGCAACCTCGTCGAGCTCCTGGCGCAGATCCCGCCGGAGTTCGTCGAGCTCACCCGCGCGGTCGTCGCCGACGCGGAGGAGCAGGGGCTGAAGCTCGACCCGCACGTGTACCTCGCGCTCACCGACCACCTGCACTTCGCGGTGGAGCGGCAGCGGCGCGGGCTCTCGGTCGCCAACCGGCTGGCCTGGGAGATGCGGACGGTCTACCCCGTGCAGTACGCGGTGGGGGAGCGGGCGGTCGAGCGGATGCGCGAGCGCCTGGACGTGGAGCTGCCCGCCGACGAGGCCGCGAACGTCGCCTTCCACCTCGCCAACGCGGAGCTCGGCAAGGTCGGGATCGACTCGCTCCGGATCGTGCAGCTCATCCGCTCGGTGACCGCGATCATCCAGCACTCCAGCGGAGCCGCGCTCGACCGCGACGACCTCCGCTCCGCCCGCTTCGTGGCGCACCTGCAGTACTTCGCCGAGCGCTTCTTCTCGGGCGGCCTGCTCGAGAGCGAGGACGACTTCCTCTTCACCAGCCTCAGCGCCCGCTACCCGCGCGCGATCGCCTCCGCCGAGCGCGTGCGCTCCTTCGTGGCGGCCGAGTACCAGGCCGCCCTGCCCAACGAGGAGGTCGCCTTCCTGGCCCTCCATATCGCGCGCGCCGCTCCGGAGTAGCGCGCTGACCCCGGAGAACCGCATGCACCGCACCACCCCCGCCCGCCCGACGACGCCCGCGAGCGAGCGCCCGTGAGCGGCACGATCCACCTCGTCCGCCACGCCGAGACCCTCTTCAACGTCGCCGGCCAGCTGCAGGGCTGGTGCGACTCGCCCCTGACCGAGCGCGGCGAGCGCCAGGCGGCGGCCCTCGGCGAGCGGATGCGCGGCGTGCCGCTCGTCGCGGCGTTCACGAGCGACCTCACCCGCACCCGCACCACGGCGGCGGCGGCGCTCGCCGGGCACCCGTCGCTCGAGGCCGAGCCGATGGTCGAGCTCCGCGAGTGGCACTTCGGCGCCTTCGAGGGGCAGCCGAACGCCTCGCTCTGGGAGCCGGTGTTCGCCGATCACGGCTACTCCTACGTGCCCTCCTCCGCCGACTGGCCGCGGATGACCGACGCCGGTCTCGACTCGGTGCTCGACGCGATCCACCGCCACGACCCCTCCGGCCGGGCCGACAGCGGTGCCACCGTGCGCGCCCGCGTGGAGGCCGCGATCGCGCGGTTCGCGCCGGCGGCCGAGCACGGGGACGTGCTGGTCGTGACGCACGGAGCGGTGCTCGGGAGCATCCTCCGCGCGCTCGACCCCGCGCACCGGCCGCAGCGGGGCTACCCGAACTGCGCGGTCGTGTCGGTGACGGACGGCGTCATCGGCGAGGTCGACGGGAGCTGCGCGACGGCCTGACCCCGCTCCTCCTCCTCCTCCACGGACGCCCCTGTGCGCTCCGGTCGCCGACCGGACGAGCACGGGGGCGTCCGTCGTGCTCGGGACGCAGGCGGCCCGCACCCGGGCCGCCCCCGGACCTGCACGCGCGGCCGCCTCGGGACCTGCACGTCCGGTGATGCGGGACCTGCACTTTCGGCCACCTCGGCGCTGTACCGAAGTACAGGAGCCCGTCGCGAGAGCGTCCGTAGCGTCTGAGGAGTCAAGAGAAACGACTTCGAGGAGATGACATGCGAGGGCTTCAGCTCAGCGGCGTGAGCCGTGCATTCGGCGGCCACCGGGTCCTGCACGACGTGGACCTGTCCGTGGGCCGCGGCGAGATCGTCGGCTTCATCGGCGGCAACGGCGCCGGCAAGACCACGACGATGCGGCTGATCCTGGGCCTGCTCACCCCCGACACGGGGACCATCACCTGGGACGGCGCGCCGATCACCGCCGAGGACCGCCGCTCGATCGGCTACATGCCGGAGGAGCGCGGCCTCTACCCGCAGATGCGGGTCCGCGAGCAGGTGATCCACTTCGCTCTGCTCGAGGGGCACGACGCCCGGGGAGCCCGTGAGACCGCCGAGGAGGTGATCGACGCGCTGGGCCTGGCCGAGCGGGCCGACACGCTGGTGCAGGACCTCTCGCTCGGCAACCAGCAGCGCGTGCAGCTGGCCGTGTCCCTGGTGGGCGATCCGTCGCTCCTGGTGCTGGACGAGCCCTTCTCGGGGCTCGACCCGGTCGCCGTGGAGACGATGGCCGGCCTGATCCGGCAGCAGTCCGCCCGCGGCGTCGGCGTGCTCTTCTCCTCCCACCAGCTCGACCTGGTCGAGCGCCTCTGCGACACCGTCTGCGTGCTCGACTCCGGCCGTGTGACCGCGAGCGGAGCGGTGGCCGAGCTGCAGGACGACGGCCGCAGCCGCTGGCAGCTGCAGTTCTCCCGCCCCCTGGACGACCTGCTCGTCGCCGAGCTCGGCGTCACACCGGGACTGTCGGCCGAGCCGGTCCCCGGTGAGCCGGAGTCGCTGCTCGTCTCGATCGAGGGCAGCGGCCGGGACGTCCCCGAGCAGGTGCTCGCGACCCTCACCCGCCACGGCGGCCTCCGGAGCATCCGCACCGCGCAGCGCTCGCTGACCGAGCTGCTGTCCGAGCGGCTCACCGCCGCCTCCACCCCTGCGGCCGAGCGCCGCCTCGAGATCCAAGGAGCAGGACGATGACCACCACGCACCCCCGCGCCGCCCACGCCCGGACCGCCGAGAGCTCCGCTCCTCCGACGCCGGCCCGGGGAGCCGCGACGATCGTCCGCCGCGAGATCCTGACCCGCACCGGGAACCGCACGATCCTCACCGCGACCCTCGCGCTGGCCGCGATCGCCGGCCTCGGCGCCGGGATCGGCGGCTGGTTCCTGGTCGACGCGACGAGGGAGGCGGGGACCGTGGTCCTCGACACCCGGATCCTGTTCGCGACCGCGATGATCAGCGCCCTGCTCGCCGCGATGGTCTACTCCTCGTCGAGTCTGGCCTCGGGGGTGGTCGAGGAGAAGTCGTCCCGGATCGTCGAGATCCTGCTGACGAAGATCGGCGTCGCCCCGCTGCTCGCCGGGAAGATGATCGGCGTCGGCCTGGTGACCCTGGCCCAGCTGCTCGTGATCGGCGGCGCCGTCGTCGGCGGGTTCAGCGTGGTCGGCGGGTGGTCGGTCCTCGAGATCGAGCTCGGCCCGAGCCTGGTCTGGTTCCTCGTCTGGTTCCTGCAGGGCTACGTGCTCTTCGCGCTCCTCAGCACCCTGCTCGCCTCGACCGTGTCGAGGCAGGAGGACCTGGGCACCGCCGCCATGCCGCTCTCCGTCGTGCAGATGGCGCTGCTGATCATCGCGCTCTACGTGGTGCCGGCGAACCTCGACGAGGCCTGGGTGCACGCGCTCTCCTTCGTCCCCCTCTTCTCCTCCTACCTGATGCCGATGCGCTTCGGCCTCGACTCGGTCGGCACCCCCGAGATGGTGATCGCCGCCGTCGTCGCCGCGATCACGGTGCCGCTGCTGTTCCGCCTGGTCGTCCGCGTCTACCGCAACAACGCCCTCCGCACCGGCTCCCGCGTCTCGCTCCGCGCCTCCCTCAAGGCCGCCGACGCCTCCTAGGCCCGGCTCCCGATATCCACCACCACCACCCCTCGGAAGGACACCACCATGACCACCTCGCGCACCGCCTCGACCCGCCCCTCGCCCCTCAAGAAGCTGCTCGTCAACACCGCCCTCCTCGTCGGGGGAGCGGGCGGCGCCTACCTCGTCGTCACCTACCTCTTCTGATCCGCTCGACCGACCGAAGGACACGATCGTGACTCTCCTCGCGACTCCCGGGCTCCGCCCCGCGACCCCCGGGCACCGCCCCGCGGATCCGGCGGCCCTCCGGGCGGCGGCCTCGACCGAGCGGCTGCTCGGCGGCGGACGCCACCGCGTCGCCGCGATCGACCGCCCCGCCTTCGCCGGCCGGAACGCGTCGTGGACGATGACCCTCGACGACGGCGCCCGCGTCTTCGTCAAGCACGTCTCGCCCCGGACGGCGGGCCCCGCGGCCTTCCGCCGCTCCAGGGACTTCGCCGGCTTCGCCGCCCGGAGCCCCGAGCACGCCCCGGCCGGACCCCGCCTGCTGGCGGCCGACGAGGACGACTCCCTGCTGGTGTTCGAGCACTGCCCCGGCACCAGCCTGGCCCTCCTGCTCGTGGAGGAGCGCGTCCCCGCGGACTTCCCCGAACAGGCCGGCCGGCTCCTGGCCCGGCTGCACGCCGGCCCGGTGGCGGGCCTCACCGCGACCTCGCACCCCAGCCCTCCCGTCGAGATGCTGCGCGTCGGCATCCCGCACACCCGCTACGTCGACCTCACCCTCGCCGAGCTCGCCTTCTGGGGCGACCTGCAGCACGACGAGCAGCTCGTCTCGGCCACGGAGGATCTCCGCGAGTGGGAGAGCGGCAACCGCACGGCCCCGATCCACGGCGACCTCCGCCTCGACCAGTTCCACCTCCGCGACGGGCGCCTCCAGCTGCTCGACTGGGAGGAGTTCGGGATCGGGGATCCGGCCCGCGACCTCGGCACGCTGGCGGGGGAGTGGATCCACCGCGCGGTGCTCGACACCGTGACCACCCGGGAGGGCGCCTCCGCTCCTCCCCTCGCCTTCGACACCGCGGCCGCGGACGCCCGCATCGCGGAGCGGATGGCGGCACTGGTCCCGAGGATCCGGCGGATGTGGCTCGCCTACGCCGCCGAGACCGCCGGCGCGGACGACGCCCTCGCCGTCCGCGCCACCGCCCACCTGGGCTGGCACCTCGTCGACCGCACCCTCGCCCGGGCCTCGATGGTCTCCCGCCTCCCCGGGATCGAGCGGGCCGCCGCCGGCATCGGCCGCCGCGTCCTGCTCGCCCCCTCCGCCTACTCCACCGCCCTCGGATTCGACAGGAGCCCGCGATGACCGCCCTCACCACCCGCTCCGTCCTCGACGAGGCCGTGATCAGCGTCGACGCCGCCCGGCTGCGGGCCGAGGTCGACGGGACCGTGATCGAGGCCACCGGGCCGATCGAGCTGCGGGCCCGACTCGCCGCCACCGTCTACACCCACCTGCACCTCCGGAACCCGCTGCTCGGCGAGACCGCCGGAGGCGACGGCCAGGACCTCGCCCCCCGGCTGATCGACGCGATCCCGCACCGCACGGTCCTGCAGCCCGCTCCCTCCGGGGTGCTCGGCTCCGCCACCGTGCAGGGGGAGGAGCGCCGGGTCGTCGAGCTGGGCCGCGTCCGGGTCCTCGTGCCCGAGGTCGATCTCGTCCGCTCCGCCGACGGGGCCGTCGCCGGCGTCCGGCTGCCGAGCTGGCGCACCCGCACCACTCCCGGCTACCTCCTCGCCCTCGGCCCGATGGGACTCGATCCCGCCGACCGGGTCGTGCGCCTCTCGCTCGTCGCCGACTCGGCGGAGGACGCGCTCGCCCTGTGGGGCCCGCTCCTGGAGGCGCTCGCCGCCTCCGGAGCCCGCCACCAGGCCAAGGCGCTCTCGGACCCGCGGGCCTTCCCCCGCTCCGACGCCCTCGTCGTCTACCTGCCCGCCGACTCCGCCGACGACGTCGCCCGGAGGATCACTCCGCTGCTCGATGCCCGGCCCTCGCCCCGCACCGCCGTCTCGGCCTTCGCCGAGAGGCTCGCCGACGGCCTCGCCTACGCCGAGGACCCGGCCGACGAGCGCTCCTCCTACCGCGGACTGAGCTTCGGCCAGCACCGCTCCCGCGTCCTCGCCGAAGCGCTCCTGCGCTCCTCGGCCGAGACGATCCCCGCCGCCGACGCCTGGGCCGACGCCGCCCGCGCCGCGCGCATCGACCCGGACCGCCCGGGACTCACCGCCCGCTAGGGCCCCACGAACCTCCCCTCGATCCCGAGGGGACCACCACCTCAGCCCGAGGTACTCCACGAAAGGGACACATCATGACCACCATCTCCACCGACGCCCAGTCCGCCGACCTCACCGCCCTCGCGGGAGCGCACGACACCTTCGCCACCGTCGACGAGCTCGGCTCGGACGCCGCGACCGAGGCGCCCGCCACCACGCCCCTGTGCGTCGGCATCATCGTCGGCGCCACCCTCGGCGCGGGCTGCTGACCCGGCCCTCCTCCCGCCCGGGTGCTCCCGCAGCACCCGCTCCCCGGCCCTCCGGCCGGACCACCCGCACCACTCCCCGCACGACCCGGCGGATCCGCCGCCACCACTCATCCAAGGAGAACACCATGTCGACCATCACCGCCCAGACCGTCCAGTCCGCCGACCTCGCCGAGCTCGCCACCGCCCACGACACCTTCACCTCCGCCGACGAGATCGGCACCGACGCCGCCTCCGAGGCGCCCGCCACCACCCCGTTCTGCGCCGGCGTCATCATCGGCGTCACCCTCACCGCAGGGTGCTGACGGGCACGGGGCGACCGGTCCTCGACCGCGTCGCCCCGGCCCCTCCCGGGCGCGTGCCGTCCGCTCGCGCCGTCCGCCCATCCCCGTCCGCCCTTTCCGCGGGCACGGTCCGCCCATCCCCGTCCGCCCTTTCCGCGGGCACGGTCCGCCCGTCCGCCGCCGTCCTCACCGCCGGCCGCGACCCGATCCGCCCTCCCGCCCGCCGCCCTCTGAGGAGACCGCCATGACCACCCCGCCCGGTGCGCAGAGCGCCGCACTCTCCGACCTCTCGCTCGGCCGCTTCGGCTACTCCCGGGTGGCCCTCGTCCTGACCGGCTCCGCCATGACCCAGGTCATGCCCTACTGGATCCAGTGGGCGCGCGCCGCCGCTCCGGCGACCGAGTTCCGCGTGCTCGTCCGCGACTCGGCCTACCGCTTCACCACCCGGCACAACCTGGAGTCGCGACTGCGCGGCCGGATCCAGGACGACCGCTGGGACGACGAGATCGTCGTCGCCCACGTCGACCTCGCCGAGTGGGCCGACCTCATCCTGATCTACCCGGCCACCCTCGACTACGCCTCGCGCCTCGCGCACGGCATCACCGACTCCCCGTCGCTGCTCGCGGCCCTCACGACGGAGGCGCCGGTGTGCATCGCTCCGTCGCTGCCGCCGCGGGCGCTCGGCAACCCGGTCGTCGAGTCCACCCTCGCGCTGCTGCGCGAGCCGGCCAACTTCACCGTCATCGACCCCGTGCCCGGGCCGAGCGAGTCCAGCGACACGGCGCTCGCCTGGGTGCCGCCCGCGTTCCCCGCGGTGCTGCGCCACCTGGAGTCGCTGCGCACGGCACCGGCGGCCGCGGAGGAGGCGAGGTCGGCGTGAGCACCACCGCCCCTCCGCGGGCCCTCGTCACCGGGCTGCTCGTCACCGAGCTCTCGGAAGGACCCGACGGGACCACCGTCTGGACCCGCCGCCTCGGAGAGCAGGCGCCGCTGCCGTTCTCGCCGGTGCCCGTCCGCCTCGCAGCGCCCGATCCCCGGATCGTGCCGGGAGGCGCCGACCCGTCGATCCGCCGCTACCGCACCACCGCCCGCGCCCTGCTGCCCGCGCTCCTCCACGAGCTGTCGGAGGAGGCGCTCGTCTCCGTCGGCCGCGAGTGGAAGGGCGCGCTGGACGCGCTCCACGGCGCCCGGCCCGCCGGGGAGCCGCTCCCTCCGCGTCCGCTGCAGCGCGCCCGCGGCTGGCTCGCCGGTGGCTGGGCGCCCGCCGCCGAGGAGCTCGGCGCCGGCGGTCTCCTCGAGCTCGCCGACTGGGCGGAGGCGGTCGTCGCCTCGCCGGCCGCGGTCGTGGTCCACGGCCACCCCGGCCTCGCCCACCTCGTCGTCGGCGGGACCCGCGTCGCTCTGCTCACGGGCGAGGACGTCGGGCTCGCCGACCCGGTCTGGGACGCCGCCTGGGTGCTCGGGGAGCTCGCAGAGCTGCACGCCTTCCACCCCGCGCTCCGCCCGGCCCTCGACGCGCTCCGCCGCGGACTCTCGCTCGAGGAGGACCACGACGCCGAGCTGCTGCGCGTCGGCACCGCGTTCCGGCTGGCCCAGCACGCCGTCGACTGGCACCGCTCCGGGGGCGCCAGCAGCGATCAGGCGCGGCTGCTGCTGCGCCTGTCCGCCACACAGCTGGGGGAGCGGGCGGAATGAGCGCCCGCGACGTCCCGACCCTGTCCGCCGCCCTGCCCTCCGGCGCCCGCGCGCTCGTCGTGCACCGGCCGGAGGTCCGCAACGACTCGGTCGCCCTCGCCGTGCCCGCCGGTATGCGCCACGAGCGCGACGGCGAGGAGGGGATGCTGCACCTGATCGAGCACCTCGTCTACCAGGACAGCGAGGGGGTCGCCGGTCTCGTCCGGCAGACCCGCGTCGCCGAGAGCGGCGGCGTCCTCGGCGGTCACACCCACCTCGACTACTCCGAGTTCTTCGAGACGGGCTCTCCCGGGTCGGCCGCCGTGATCGCGGAGCGGCTCGTCGAGCAGGTCTTCCGCCCCGCCTTCCTGCCGGAGCAGATCGCGGAGCAGATCCGCGCGGTCGCCTCTGAGCGGGCCGCGCGCCTCGCCCCCGCTCCGGGCGGCGTGCTGCCGTGGCCGCACCTGACCGCCCGCTACTGGGCCGACGCCCCCAACGCGCACGACGGCAGCGGCGACCTCGACCTCGAGGGCCGCGCGACCGAGCCCGTCCTGCGCGCGCTGCACCGGCGCCACTACAGCCCGGCCGGCTCCGTGCTGGTCGGCGTCACGGCCGACGACCCCGCCCGGCTCCTGGACCGCCTGGTCGCGGCCCTCGCGGAGGCGCCCGATCGCGCGGCAGGACCGGTCGCCGTCCCACCTGGGACGGCCCGCCCCGAGTACCGCGCCGAGCCCGCCGCCCGCCGGCTCGCCGCGACCGCCGCCGCGCCGTCGACCCGCGTCTCCGACGAGCTGCTCGGCGACCTGATCGCCGCCGAGGCGCTCGCTGCGCAGGCCGGACTCGACGCGAGCGCCGGACTCTTCGGCCCGGGCGACACCGTCGCCGACGACCTCTTCGTGCTGGTCGACGACACCGCCGTGCCCGTCGATCCGTGGCACCGCCTCCGCGCCCTCGCGGTGAGCGACGACTCCGCCCTCGAGCACGCCCGGCATCGCGCGGTGCTGCGTGCGGAGCGGCTGGTGCACGACGACGAGCGTCTGGCCCGCACCGTCGCCCGGGATGCCCTGCTGCGCGGTGCGCCCGGCTTCGCGGGCGAGCTCGTCGACTCCCTCGCCGCGCGGCCGCCGCGCCCGCTGCTCGCGGACGCCGCGGCCCGCCTGGCCGAGCAGCCCTTCGCCGCACTGGGCGTTCCCGCCGCCTCCACCCCTCCAGGAAGGAGGAGCCCATGACCGCCGCACCCCCGCTCGCCGTCGTCGACGAGCGCTCCCGCTTCGCCGTCGTCGCCCTCGGCTGGCGCGACCCGGCCGGAGACGACGGGCCCGACCGCGCTGCCCGCCTCCGCTCGGCCGTTCCCCCCGGAGCGGTCTCGCTCGCGTGGACGGCGACGGCCGGGGCGCAGAGCCTCACCGCGGTGCTCCCTCCGGAGGGCGCCGCGGCCTGGACCGCCCTGACGCTCGAGCGCGCCCAGGGAGCCGGGGATCCGGTGCTCGCCGTGGTCGGGCCCGAACGCGCCGTCTGCGAGACGTCCCGGCCCGTCTCCGTGCCCGCCGCGGCTCCGCTGCCGAGCGCTCTGCACCAGTCCCGCGAGCAGGGCTACGAGAGCACGATCGTCACCGGCGCGGACCCGTCCGGCGAGGTCGGCCACGCCGCGACATTCCTGGCGCTGTGCCGCCTCACCGCGGGGGCCGAACCGCTCGTCCCCGCCGCACTGCGCTCCGCCGGCGGCGATGCGGTCGCCCAGGTCGCGCGGGGCCTGCGCTCGAGCCGCCCCTCCCTCACCTGGCAGGTCGTCTCCCCGGCCGGCCAGGGCATCCCGACCCTCGAGACCGTGCTGCGCACCGTCCTCGACGGCCGCGCCGCGCACGGGGAGGGAGCACGCGCCGCGCACGCGTTCGCGCGGGCGAACCTCCTCCGCGCCTGGCGGTCGCCCGAGACGCTCGCGCGCACCCTGGTGGAGTACGAGGTGATGGGCTGGGGCGGCGCCCTGGTGCTCGATCCGGAGCCGGCGCTCGCCGCGGTCGACGAGAGTGCGCTCGAGCGGGCGGTCGCGGGGCTCGTGCGGCCCGTCGCCGACGTGGTCGGCTGGGGCTGAATCCGGCGGGCTCGATCAGCTCCGGCCGGGACGCGTCCCCAGGTCGACGAGCCCGTGCTCGATCGCCGAGACCAGGATCTGCACCCGGTCGCGCACGCCCAGCTTCTCCATCACCTTCACGAACCGCGCCTTCACGGTCGACTCGGTGACGAACAGCTCCTGCGCCATCTCGCGGTTGCTCATCCCGCGGGCGAGCAGGCGGATCACCTCGAGCTCCTTCTCGGTGAGCGCCTCGAGCAGATCGGGGTCCGGCACCGTCTCCGCCGGCACCGACTCCTCGAGCCCCTTCACCACGTGGCGCGTGACCTCGGCGGAGAGCACGGACTCGCCCGCGAGCACCGCGTGCACCGCCGCGATGATCTCCCGCGGCTTCGTGTCCTTGACCAGGTAGCCGGAGGCGCCCGCGCGGAGCAGGTCGACGACGTAGCGGTCCGTGGTGAACGTGCTGAGCCCGAGGATCGCGATGCCCGGGTGCTCGGCGTGGATCCGCTCGGTCGCGGCGACGCCGTTCATGACCGGCATCTGCATGTCCATCAGGATCAGGTCGGGCTGGAGCGTCGCCGCCTGCTGCACCGCGATCCTCCCGTCGGAGGCCTCGCCCACCACCTCGATCGCCGGGTCCTGCGAGAGGTAGTCGCGGAGGATCTCGCGGGTCATCGATTCGTCGTCCACCAGCAGCACGCGGGTCATCGCTCTCGTCCTTCGTCGGTCGCCCCCGCGACGAGCGCACCGGACGCCCGGCCCTCGAGGGGGATGGTCATGGTCGTGGTCCAGCGGCCGCCGCGGGCTCCCGCATCCAGCCGCCCGCCGAAGACGGCGCAGCGGGCCGACATCGCCTCGATCCCGAGGTGCGAGGAGACGATCGGAGCCGCGGAGGCGATCGCGTTGGAGGAGCTCAGCTGCACCTCGCCCCCCGACACCTCGAGCCGGAGCTGTACCTCACCGGCGGTGTCGCCGTGCTTGAGCACGTTCGTGCCCAGCTCCCGGACCGTGCGCCGCAGCACCTGGCGGAGGCTCGCGGGCACCTGCGCCACGGAGCCCGCCACGTCGAGGCGGACCCGGAAGCCCGCGCGCTCGATCGCGTCGGCGACGTTCCGCACGTCGTGGACGAAGCCGACAGCGGTGGTCGTGGCGCCCGAGACCTCCGGGGTCCCGAGCAGGTCGGAGTCGCCGCGGGCGGGAGCGCCTGCCTCGTCCTCGTCCTGGAGGAGCGTCACGAGGCTCCGCAGATCCTGCAGCGCCTGCTGCGCCGCGTCGCCGATGCTCTCGAGGATGCGCTCGGTCTTGGCCGGGTCCTCGACCGAGGTCGCGCGGCGGGCCTGCATGGCGATGATGGTGACCTCGTGCGCGACGATGTCGTGCAGCTCGTGCGCGAGCCGGGTCCGCTCCTCGTTGCGGATCCGCGCCTGCTCCTCCTGGATGCGGTCGGCCCGGCGCTCGCTCCGCTCGCTGCGGCCCCGGAAGGCGTTCAGGCCCAGCCCGGCGGTGCCGCCGAAGAGGACGAACGCGCCCAGGACGTAGACGGCCGTGCCCATGGCGCGGTCGACGAGCAGCACCGCGGGCAGGAGGACGAGGGTGCCGAGCACGAAGACGAGCCCCGCGCGCCAGGGGAGGAGGAAGGTGACGAAGCCGACCACCACGATGGTCGGGAAGATCAGCGCCGCGAGCAACAGCGGCGGGGCGCCGAGCATCAGGACGACGGCGTAGACGAGGTAGAGCGAGACCGCCGCGGGGATCGCGCCGGCGAGCAGCGCCAGGAGCGGCAGGTAGGGGAGCGCCAGCTCGATCCAGCCGCGGACCGACGTGAGGTCGACGCTGCCGCCCATCAGGTCGATGACGACGAGGAGCGTGAAGGAGCCGAGGAGGAGGGACCGGGTGATCCAGCCGCCGGGCAGCGTCCGCACGTCGTTCGTCCACCGCGTCGTCCCCACCACGGGACCAGGGTACCGAAGCCTTCTCCGAGCCCCGTCGGCCTTCCGTACAAGGGCGGACTGGTCTTTCGTACAGGAGCGGTGCGACGGGGCGTCGCCATGCTGGTGGAGCGGTCGAGCCGATCGCACCCCTCGATCACAGGAGAACGACCATGGCCCCGATCCTCGCCGCCGCCGCACTCGCCCTCGGAGCCGTCCTCGCTCCCGCCGCTGCTCCTGCCGCCGCTCCCGTGCAGGCCGCCTCGTCCGCCGGCGTGCAGACGGTCGCCGCCTCCTACGAGCTGCCGAAGGTGCAGAAGCCGGGCGGCATGGAGTCGATCCAGGACCGCGGCGCCCTCTGCAACCTCTTCGGGATGTGCTGAGCGCAGCTCTCGGACCGGGTCAGCCCTTCAGCGGGTCGTTGCCCCAGTTCATCAGGGAGTAGCGCCACTTCGTCTCGGTGACATCGCCCGAGGGACGCTGCTTCGCGTGCCGGTGCACGTAGCCGACGACCTTCGTCATGTGGGCGTAGTCGTCGTCGCTCAGGTCGGCCTGCTTCGTGCCGAGCAGGTCGACGATGCGGCGCCCGCTCTCGTGGCCGACGGACTCGCCGCCGCCCTCCGGCTTCTGGCCGACCTCCTTCGACTCGTCGGTGCCGAGCCACTCCTCGAGCTCCTTCGCGGTCATGTTCACGGCGTCGTGGAACTCGTCGCGGGTCGTCCGCTTCTCGTCGTCGGTGGGCATCGCGGGGCTCCTCGGGTCGGTCGGTCCGGGTCGGTCGGTGACCTCCAGCGGAGCGTGTCGGAGGGGGAGAGGTCAAGCCCCGTGCGCGGTTCCAGGGCGCGCGTAGCGTCGGAGGAGTCCGCACCAGCCGACCACCGCCGACGTCCGCCGCCGGCAGAGAAGAGGCCCACATGCCCTCCCGCAACACCCTCGTCCGCAGTCTCCACGACCTCGGAGCCGCCGCCTGGTTCGGCGGCTCGCTCATGGGCGCCGTCGGCCTGAACGGCGCCGCGTCCACCTCGTCCGACCCGGCGGAGCGCCTCCGCCTCTCCTCGAACGGCTGGGCCCGCTGGACCCCCGTGCAGCTCGCCGCGATCGCCGCCCACGGCGTCGGCGGCATCGGACTCGTCCTCGCCAACAAGACCCGCCTGGCCAACCAGCAGGAGAGCCGCACGAACACCGTCGTCAAGACCGTCGTGACCGGGCTCGCCGGCGCAGCCTCGGTGATCGCCGCGGTCGCCGGAGCGACGCAGGCCAAGCACGCCGACGAGGGCGCCCCCGGCGTGACCGAGGCGTCGGAGCAGAACTCGCAGGAGCTGACCACGGCCCTCCGCGTGCAGAAGGTCACCCAGTGGGCCATCCCCGTGCTGACCGCCGTCATCATCGTCCTCGGCGCCCAGCAGGGCGAGCAGCAGCGCCCCGTGAAGGGCCTCTTCGAGACCACGGCGCGGATGTTCCGCAAGTAGTCCCCGCGCTCGCGCGCAGACCGTCGGCCGAGAGTGCCCGCCGTCCCCCGAGGGTGGAGGCGGCTGCTCTCGGCCGACGTTCTGCGTGCGGGGTCCGGCTAGCGGCAGTGTCCGCGGCTGCTGCGGGGTCGCCGTGGGGATCGCCGAGGCGGACGCGCCTGTGCTGATCTGCTCGGCGACCACCCCGCCGTGAAGGGTGATGCGGCAGCTGATCCCGCCCTGGTCATCGGAGTATCAAGGCGCCGATCCCGCCGATCAGGGAAGCGGGGGCGGGGCCGACGTCGGTCCTCCTCGGACGGGGGCGGCGCAGTCGTCGAACGTTTGAGGGCCCGACCGAGGCCGAGGAGTGGCGTGGAATCGCCCGGACGCACGGAGGCGATCCGATTGACCCCGCTATCTCTACATAGGTAGCGTCAATCCCGTGCAGCCACTCCCTCGCCTCACGCCCGCCACCGCGGACGTCCTCCGGACCCTCCTCGATGCCGACGGCCCGACCTGGGGCATGGTCGTGATCAAGGCCACCGGGCGACCGGCGGGCAGCGTCTACCCGATCCTGGAGCGGCTCGAGGGAGCGGGCTGGGTGGTCTCGGAGTGGGAGGCCGCGAGCGAGCGGAGCGGCCCGCGTCGCCGGCTCTACGAGCTGACCGCGGAGGGCGCCCCAGCAGCCCGGGCCGCCGTCGAGCGGATGAGGTCGACCGCGCGGACGGCGCCGCGAGCGGCGGAGGCGACCGCGTGAGCGCGCTCCTGCGGCTCCTGTCGCTGCTGCTGCCCCCGCTCGCCCGCGAGCGCTACCTCGAGGAGTGGCGGGCGGACCTGGCCGGGGCCGCCGAGCTGGGACTGCCCCGGCGCGGCGTCGTCCTCGGAGCGCTCGCCCTGCTGGTGAGCGTCGACCGCGACCTGCCCGCGCACACCGGCGAAGCGCGGGGCACGCTTCCGCGCCGCCTCGCCCGCCGCGGACTCGCGCTCTTCGCCGCGGCCGCGCTCATGCTGAGCGGCATCGCGCTGACCGGCGGCGGGATCGTCCCCGAGCCGGGTGCCGCCTCCGACACCGCCCTCGCCGCCGTCGGCGCCGTGCAGACCGCGGTGCTCGTCGCCGCCGTCGCGGTCGCGGTCCTCGGCGCGGTCCACCTCCTCGGCGCTGCGGCGTCGGCCCGCACGGTGCTCGCGCGGATCTCCCTGGTCGCGGCCGTCGTCGGCCCGGTGCTCACCGCGGCCGGCCTCCTCCTTCCCGGACCCCTCGCCCTCGTCGGTCTGCCCGTCTCCCTCGCCGGACTCGTCTGCGGGGCGATCGTCCTCGGCGGCTCGCGGACCATCGCCCTCGCACCGCGGACGGCGACCCGCGCTCAGCGCCTCCCCGTCGCCCTCGCGGGCCTCGCGCTCGTGGCGGGCGTCACGGTGGTGGGTGCCGTGGATCTGCTGGTCTGGAATCCGCAGGCGAAGGTCCCCGGCGTGGCCCTGGCGGAGATCTACGCGACCATGTCCGAGCGCGACGGCTTCGAGTTCGGCTCCCACGCGATCTGGGTCACCGGGTGGGCCGCGTTCTGGACGGCCGCCGCGATCGTCGTGACGGTCGGCGCCCTGGTCGGCCGGAGGTCGCCGCTCACTCCGCGGCGGATCGCGGTGCTCATGCTCGCCCTGGTCGCCGGCGCCGTCGTCTTCCGCTTCTTCGCCGGGTTCGGCTTCGGGATGTCGGTCGCCGACACCTTCGTCACCTCCGGCGGCGACGGCTCCCTGGTCTCGGCGATCCTGCCGCCGCTCGGACAGCTCGCGCTCGCCGGCGCCGCGATCGCGGTGGGCTGGGCGCCCCGAGTCGCCCGGCCGGCGGCGGCCTCCGCGGCCTGACAGTGCTCGTGCCGGCGGAGACTTTCGCCCTGGCGGCTCGGGATCCGCGAGAACGGGACTGCCTGCCGACGTACTTCCCTTCGTGGTGAACACGAACGGCCCGTTCCGGCGCGGCCGAGCGCCCGCCGACCTACTCCAACCGGCGCAGGAAGCGGGCCGGCTGGTCGAGGAAGCCGCGCCATGTCCGCACCAGGTCGAGGTCGTCGTAGCGGCAGGGGCGCAGGCCCGTCTCGTCGAGCTCGTAGAGGTCGGCTCCGGGGAGGGCCGCGAGGATCGGCGAGTGCGTGGAGAGGACGACCTGCGAGCCGCCGGCGACCAGATCGCGCAGCTGCCCGATCAGGGCGAGGCAGCCCGACACCGAGAGGGCCGACTCCGGCTCGTCGAGGAGCCACAGCCCGCTGATCCGGGAGCGGTTCGCCACGATGTCGAGGAACGACTCGCCGTGGCTCCGCTCGTGGTATCCGCCGTCGATCCCCACCTCCTCCAGGTAGCTGAAGAAGCCGTGCATCGTCTCGGCGCGGAGGAAGAAGCCGCGCTTGGACGCCCCGGCCCCGCGGACCAGCTGGAGGTGCTCGGCCAGGTCCGACTCCGAGGCGCGGGAGGAGTGCATGGCACCCGTGGATCCGCCCTCAGCGTTCAGCCCGTAGGCGAGGGCGACCGCCTCGAGCAGCGTCGACTTGCCCGAGCCGTTCTCGCCGGTGATCACCGTCACCTGGCCGAGATCCCAGCCCTCGGCCAGCACCTGCCGCACGGGCGCGAGCGTCGCGGGCCAGCGCGCGAGGTCGGCGGGGTGCTCGGGTCGGGCCTGCACGCGGCGCACCGGGAGGGTCGAGAACACCCGGTCAGTCAAGCAGGTCGACGCTCCAGCCGGCCTCGGCCAGCGCGCGGGCCGTGTCGGCGCGGGGGGAGTAGGGGAGGTCGTCGGCGCCGACCACGCGGTAGTCGGTGTCGCCGGGGCCGACCCAGAGGACGGAGTCGGACGGGCCGGCCCGGTGCAGCGCGGCGCGGACGGCGTCGGCCGGCTCCGCGATCTCGAGCACCTCGCAGCGCTCGACGCGGCGGGCGCCGTCGACCAGGGCGCGACGGATCCGCGCCGGGTCCTCGAAGCGCGGGTGGTGGTCGGTGACGATCACCAGGTCGGCGCGCTCGGCGGCGGCCCGGCCCATCGGCGCGCGCTTGCTCGGGTCGCGGTCGCCGTCGGCGCCGAGGAGGACGAGCACGCGGCCGGGCGTCACCTCGCGGAGGGCGTCGACGGTGCGCGCGACCGAGTCGGGCGTGTGCGAGAAGTCGAGGAAGACCCGCGGCCCGTCGGCGCCGGACACGAGCAGCGTCCGCCCGGGCACGGTGACGTCGATCCCGGAGCCGACCGCCGCGGCCACCCGGTCGCGCGCGTGGCCCGCCTCGATCAGCATCACCAGCGCGAGGGCCGCGTTCGAGGCCATGTGGCGGCCGAGGAGCGGGACGGAGGTGGTCGTCGACCAGCCGTCGCGGGCGGTGAGCCGGAAGCGGGTGCGGTCGACCGCGGTCTCGAGCACGTCGATCCGCCAGTCGGCTCCGTCCCCGGCGGAGAGCGTCACGACCGGGACGGAGGCCTCGCGGGCGACCCGGCGCCCCGCCTCGGTGTCGACGACCACGACGCCGCGCCGGCTCCGCTCGGGCGTGAACAGGCGCTGCTTGGCGCGGAGGTACTCGTCCAGGTCGCCGAAGTCGTCGAGGTGGTCGTGGCTGAGGTTGGTGAACCCGGCGACGTCGAGCACGATCCCCTCCATCCGCGAGCGCACGAGCGCCTGAGCGCTGACCTCGATCGCCGCCGCCTCGACGCCGTCCTCCGCCATCCGGGCCAGGAGCGCGTGCAGCTCGGAGGCCTCGGGCGTGGTGAGGCGGCTGGCGACCACGTGGTCGGCGCTGCGGCGCTCGGCGGTGGAGCTCAGCCCCGAGACGACGCCCAGCTGCCGGAGCACCGCGTCGAGGAGGTGCACGGTGCTGGTCTTGCCGTTGGTGCCGGTCACGCCGAGGAGCACCGGTCCGCTCCTCGTGCCGTACACCCGCGCCGCGACCGGGCCGAGGGCGGTGCGGGGGTCGTCGCTGAGGAGGACGGGCAGTCCGGAGGCGCGCGCCTCGTCGAGCCCGCCCGCGTCGGTGAGCACGGCGACCGCTCCTGCCGCCGCCGCGTCGGCCGCGAACCGGGCCCCGTGGCTCCTCCTGCCGGGGAGCGCGGCGAAGAGGGCGCCGGGGCCCGCCTCGGTGTGCGACGGTCACCGCGGTGATGCGGACGTCGGAGCCGTCGCCGTGGAGGCGGAGCCGATCGCTCGCGAGGTCGGCGAGCGCGACACCGGCGGCGTGGAGCGGTTCGAGGAGCCGGAACACCGGCATGCGGGCCTCCTGCGGGGCGGGCGGGGCGGCGTCGCCGAGGGCCCGCGGGCGCCGCCGGGCGACCGGAGGGGGAGGGCCGAGAGGCCCATGCCTCAGCCTGCGCGCCGCTCCCCCCGATCGGGGAGGCCCTTGCCACCGCCCGCGCGGGCCGCTACCCGCCTCCGCCTACTGCCGCGAGAACGCCTCCTGGTACAGCGCCGCGAGCTCGGGGGAGCTCTCACCGCTGAGGCCGCAGGTCAGGATCGTGTCGCCGTCGGCCGCGACCAGGTAGTCGACCCCGGTCTCGAACACGATCGGGGCCCCGTCCACCGCCGTCTCCCTGCCCTGGGTGACTGTGACGCCGTCGCCGACCTCGCCCGCGTAGCGCTCGAGCACGTGCAGGGTGACGGTGCTCCCGTCGATCGAGCGGACCTCGGCCCGGAACGCGAGCTGAGCAGGGGCCAGCGCGGCGACCGTCACCGGCGAGCACGCGGCCATCGGCCCGCCCGTGCTCGGCAGGATCAGCGTCGAGGTGCTGCCCCCGCCCACGCCGAGCGCGAAGGGCAGCAGGAGGGAGGCGGCGGCCCCGGCGCTCAGCGCGCCGACTCCCACGATCAGCCAGGGGGAGCGGCGGCGGGAGTGCACCGTCCGCGTGCCCTCGCCCGTCGCGGCGGCGATCTGCTCGGCGAGCTCGTCGCGGTCGAGCGCGGGGAGGCTCCGCGCGGGGTCGACCGTGCGGAGGAGGCGGCGGACGTCCTCGTCGTCGGTTCCGGTCATCGGAGTCCCCCTTCGGGCGCGTGCGGGTCGGTGGAGTCGTAGAGCTCGGCGAAGCGGCGCCGCGCGCGATGGAGGCGGATCGAGACGGCGTTCGCCGTGACTCCGAGGACCGCGGCGATCCCACGGACGTCGAGCTCCTCCCACGCCCAGAGGCGCAGCAGCTCGGCGTCCTGCTCGCGCATCCGGGCGAGCACGAGGCGCACGGTCTCCTCCGCGCCCGACGCCTCGCCCTCGTCGATCTGCACCTGCGGCGGATCGACGACCGCGATCCGCTGGGCGAGCATCACCTGGCGGCGCTGCATCCGCCGGGCGTTCTGCAGCTGGAGCCGGGCGACGCCGATCGCCCACGGCACCGGGTCGTCCTCGGGGACGTCGGCGCTGCGGCGCCAGAGCACCGAGAGCGTCGCGGCGAGCACGTCGTCGGCGGTGGCGGAGTCGGTGCGCCGCCAGAGGTAGCGGCGGACGGGATCGGCGACCGCGGCGGCGACCGCGGCGAACCGGTCGGGACCCGCGAGGGGAGCTGGCATGTGCCTCATGCTCCCTCCTGTCCGGGATCGGCGCACATCTTTCACCGGCGCGCCGAGCGGGACTCCGCGCTCTCCCAGCAGCGCGGGAGCGCGGGTCGGCGCTCAACGCCGCGAGGCGCCGACGAACTCCAGCCAGCCGGCCACGAACGGCTCGATGTCGTCCACCTCGTCCAGCGCGAGAGCGTCCAGATCGACTCCGCGGCACTCCAGCGTGAGGACGTGCCCGCGCACCCAGGCGGCCGCGCGCACGGCCCCGGCTCCCTCCCAGACCTCGAAGGGCTCCGGAGCCCCGTCGACCGGGATCTCCGCGATCCGCGTGGGAGCGGGCAGCGCCTCCGGCTGCACGAACGAGACGGGCGCCTCCTCCCGGCAGCAGAGCAGCGCGACGTCGTGCCGCGGATCGCCGAGGGTCGTGCGGATCTCGACGGAGGGCCCCGGCCCGCCCGGGACCGCCTCGTCGGCGAGGAACGAGAGCCCCCGCGGGCCGCCCGTCAGCGTCCACTCCGCCAGCAGCCGCGGACCGCTCCAGCCCGAGACCGCCCAGAGCGGGAGGTCGCCGAACGACCCCCGGATCCGCGCGACCCGCTCGGCGAGGTGCGCGGAGAACTCCTCCTCGCCGAGACGCCGCGCTCCGTCCATGGCCCGATCGTAGGTCGGGTACCGCGGCACGGCCAGACCCCTCGCTACTGTGAACGTCGACCCCCGCCTCCCTTCCCCGCCGAGGAGCCCCATGCCCATCTGGACCCTGCACGGAGACGGCCGCACCGTCGAGCCCGGCGCCGTCGTCGCCCCCGGCGAGCGGCTCGCCTGGCCGGCCACGATCGCCATCGGAATCCAGCACGTCGTCGCCATGTTCGGAGCGACGTTCCTCGTGCCCGTGCTCACCGGGTTCCCGGTCGCCACGACCCTGCTCTTCTCCGGAGTCGGGACGCTGCTGTTCCTCCTGATCACGCGCAACCGGCTCCCCAGCTACCTCGGCTCGAGCTTCGCCTTCATCGCGCCCGTCACGGCCGCGACCGCCGTCGGAGGGACGGGGTCGGCGCTCGCCGGAGTCGTCGCCGTGGGCCTCCTCCTGGCCGCCGTCGGCGTCCTGGTGCAGGTCGTCGGCCTCGGCTGGATCGACAGGCTGATGCCGCCGGTCGTCGCCGGCGCGATCGTCGCCCTGATCGGGTTCAACCTGGCTCCGACCGCGTACCTCAGCTTCAAGCAGGCGCCGATCACCGGGACGATCACGCTCGCCGCGATCATCCTGTCGAGCGTGTTCCTCCGCGGCTTCCTCGGCCGCGTCTCGATCTTCCTCGGCGTGGTCATCGGCTACGTCGTCGCCCTGCTCCGGAACGAGATCGACTACTCCGCGGTCGGTGCGGCCGACTGGTTCGGGCTTCCGCCGTTCACCTTCCCCGACTTCGCCTCCGGATCCACGTGGTCGGGCATCGCGATGTTCCTGCCTGTCGTGCTCGTCCTCATCGCCGAGAACGTCGGCCACGTCCGCGGCGTCGCGACGATGACCGACGCCTCCGCCAACGCCAGCACCGGCCGGGCCCTGATCGCGGACGGTGTGGCGACCACCCTCTCCGGCGCCTTCGGCGGCTCCGGCACCACGACCTACGGCGAGAACATCGGAGTGATGGCGGCCACCCGCGTGTACTCGACAGCCGCCTACTGGGTCGCCGGCGTCACTGCGATCCTGCTCAGCCTCTCGCCCAAGGTCGGCGCCGTCTTCAACTCGATCCCGGCCGGTGTCCTGGGCGGCGCGACCACTGCGCTCTACGGCCTGATCGGCGTGATCGGCATCAAGATCTGGATCGACAACCGCGTCGACTTCTCGCGCCCGGTCAACCAGTACACCGCCGCGGTCTCCCTCGTGATCGCGATCGCCGGCTTCTCGTTCTCCTCCGGCGGCTTCGAGCTCGGCGGCATCGTCCTCGGCGCCGGCGCCGCCCTCGTGATCTACCACCTGGGCAACGCCATCGCCCGCTGGTGCCGCACCGGCGCCGACGACGGCGGCCCCCTCCCCGCCATCGGCCAGCTCGGCGGCGACCCGCAGGACCGCTGACCACGGCCTGCTCCGTCCTGCCGCTCCCGAGACGCCGCCGTGCCGTCCGGACGCCGCCCTCCGGCGGACGTCCCGGCGCGCGCGGCGGCGTCTCGGGCGCCCGCCGGAGCCGTCCCGGCGCGCGCACCGCAGCACCGCCTCCGCTTACCACGTTCGGGGCAGTCCGCAACCCGGTGCGCTCCCAGGCGGCTCCCGCCTAACGTCGAGCCTGACGACCGCAGCAGCGGAACGCCGCACACCGAGTGAGACAGCAAGGAGCACCACCGTGCCGCAGATCATCGAGACCGTCGACGTCAACGTCCCCGTGTCCGTCGCCTACAACCAGTGGACCCAGTTCGAGGAGTTCCCGCGCTTCCTCGACGAGGTCGAGTCGATCCAGCAGGTCACCGACACCCTCACCGTCTGGAAGGTGAAGGTCGGCCCCGTCGAGCGCGAGTTCGAGGCGAACATCACCGAGCAGCACCCCGACGAGCGCGTCGCCTGGAACAGCACCGGCGGCGAGACCGACCACGCCGGCGTCGTCACCTTCCACAAGCTCTCCGACACCGAGACCCGCGTCACCGTGCAGCTCGACTGGGAGCCGAAGGGCTTCCTCGAGACGCTCGGCTCGCTCGTCGGCGCCGGCAGCCACGCCGTGAAGAAGGACCTGAACAACTTCAAGGAGTACATCGAGAAGCAGGGCACCCCCGACGGTGCCTGGCGCGGCGACGTCGAGGCCTGAGCCGTGACCGACGCAGCCACCTCGTCCGAGGGCGAGAAGAAGGCGAACGGTCTCGGCGACGACGAGACCATCCCGCACTCCGAGGACGGGCTGGCGGTGGGGGTCTCCGGAGACTCGCACTTCAACCCCGAGGAGGACGCTCCCGAGGAGCCCTCCGAGAGCTGACGCTCTCCTCCGGGGAGCCCGACCGCTCTCCTCCGCGAGATGCCACTTGTGCACACGACACGCCGCGAGGCGTGCGCACAGGTGGCATCTCGCGGTTGAAGGCTCAGCGCCAGGCCCGGGTGTACTGCGGGGGCACCGGCAGGTCCGCGCCGAGCTCGTGCGCCATCCGCACCGGAGCGTTCGGGTCGCGCAGCAGCTCGCGGGCGAGCAGCACGACGTCGGCGTCGCCGTTCGCGACCACGCCCTCCGCCTGCTCCGCCGTGGTGATGAGTCCCACGGCGCCGACCAGCGCACCGGTCGCCTTCCGCAGGTCGCGCGCGAACGGCACCTGGTAGAGCGGCGCCACCGGGATGCTGGCGTGCACGAGTCCGCCGGTCGACACGTCGAAGAGGTCCACGCCCTCGGCGCGCGCCCACTCCGAGACGGTGATCGTCTCCTCCAGTGTCCAGCCGCCCTCGGCCCAGTCGGTCGCGGAGAAGCGGACGAGCAGCACGAGCTCCCCGATCTCGGCGCGGACCGCGCGGACGACCTCGAGCAGCAGGCGCGCCCGGTTCTCGAGCGAGCCGCCGTAGGAGTCCTCGCGGGTGTTCGAGAGCGGCGACAGGAACTGATGGAGCAGGTACCCGTGCGCGGCGTGCAGCTCGATCACGTCGAAGCCGGCGTCCGCGGCGCGGCGGGCGGAGGCGCGGAACGCCTCGACGAGGCCGGGCAGCTCCTCCGCGGCCAGCTCGCGCGGCTCCGCGTAGCCCTCGAACGCGACGGCCGAGGGAGCGACGGTCGGCCAGCCGCCGTCCTCCAGCGGCACGGATCCGCGTCCGCTCCACTCGCGGTAGGTCGACGCCTTCCGGCCCGCGTGGGCGAGCTGCACGCCCGCGAGCGCGCCCTGTCCGTGCACGAAGTCGACGATCGGAGCCCAGGCGTCGCGCTGCTCGTCGTTCCACAGCCCCGTGTCCCAGGGGCTGATCCGCCCCTCGGGGACGACGGCGGTGGCCTCCGCGATGACGACGCCCGATCCGCCGCGCGCGAGCCCGCCGAGGTGCACGAGGTGCCACGAGGTGGGCACCCCGTCCTGCGCCTCCACCGAGTACTGGCACATCGGTGCCGCCCAGAGGCGGTTGCGCGCGGTCCTCGAGCGGAGCGTCAGCGGCTGGAACAAGGCGGTGTCGGTCATGTCTCTCCTGTCGTGCTTCTCCGCGGAACGCCGCTTCGGTAGGCGATACGCCGGTGTGGGCGCACGCCGGCGGCATCTCGCGGAGGGGGTCACGTGCTCCAACCGGGAGGAGAGCCCGGCTATGCCCGGATCAGCGCGGCCAGGTCGCCCCGGGCGCGTCCTGCCAGACGGTGCTCGGCGGAGCGAGCGACTCCAGCTCCTCGAACAGCGCGTCGGGGATCTCGAGCGCGTCGTCGGCCACGAAGGAGTCGTAGTGCTCGGCGGACGTGGCGCCGACGACCGTCGTCGTCACGCGGGGGTCGCGCGTCGAGAACTGCAGCGCGGCGGCGGCGAGCGGCACGCCCGCCCGCTCGCAGGCCGCTCCCATCGCCGCGACGGCGTCGACGATCTCGCGCGGCGCCGGCCGGTAGGCGTAGGAGGCGACCGGCTCCGGCCAGCGCGCGAGGGCGCCTCCGCCGTAGACCGCCGCGTTGACGACGATCACGCCGCGGTCGACGGACGCGCCGATCAGCTCCTCGGAGGAGCGGTCGACCAGCGTGAAGCGGTTGTGGGTGATCACGGCGTCGAAGAGGCCGGTGTCGACGTAGTGGCGCAGCATCGGCGCGGGTCCGCCCGAGATCCCGATCGAGAGGGCGACGCCCGCCTCCTTCATCGCGACGAGCGCGCGGACCGGGCCGTCCTCGGCGAAGGCCTCGTCGTACGAGATGCGTTCCGGGTCGTGCAGGTAGAGCAGGGGGAGGACGTCCATACCGAGGCGCTCGCGGCTCTCGTCGAGGCTGCGGCGCATCCGCTCGGCCGAGTAGCTGCCGGTGCTCGGGTCGCGGTCGAGCTTGGTGACCACGGTGATCCCCTCGGGGACGCCGCCGCGGGCCTGCAGGGCCTCGCCGATCAGGCGCTCGCTGTGGCCGCCGGCGTACTCGTTGGACGTGTCGATGACGGAGACGGCGCGGGTGGCGGCGTCGGAGTCGAGGACGCGCTCGAGGGCCGGCACCCGGTCGAGGTCGGCGACGCGCTCGGGGCGCCAGGAGGTGCCGAGGGTCAGCCGGGTGACGGTGGCGCCGGACGGGCCGAAGGGCCGGAGGCGGGAGGACTGCGGAGTCATCCGCTCAGCCTGGCAGCGCCGGGGTCCTCCCCGCATCCCGCGGAGGATGAACGGTCAGTGGACGAGAGTGCTCAGCCCGACCACGCCGAAGCCCAGGAGCGTCGTCGAGAGCGTCCCGGCGGAGAGGTGGGCGATCCGGAAGACGGCGATGGAGCGGAGCGCCGCGGCAGCCTCCGAGGTCGACGAGGTGTCGTGCTCGACGGGATCCCTCCGCGGGGCCTTCCGCGGGGCTCGACGACCGGGCGGCGGGCCGGCCCGAGGCCACCCTCACGGCGGGACGCGGGCCGGTGGTGCGGCCTAGGCTCGGCGCGTGACCGTCGATACCGCCGCCGCCGACTCCTCCGCCCGCTCCGCCGTGCTCGACGCTCTCGCCACTCCGGCGCTGGTGCTCGACGAGGCGGTGCTCGACCGCGACATCGCCGCCGTCGCCGCGGCTTCCCGCGAGCGGGGCCTGGCGCTCCGCCCCCACGCGAAGACGCACAAGTCGCTCGAGATCGCCCGGCGCCAGCTCGCCGCAGGGGCCGTCGGGCTCACCGTCGCGACCGTCTCGGAGGCCGAGGTCTTCGCCGCGGGAGGGATCCGCGACCTCTTCATCGCCTACCCGCTCTGGCTCGACGCCGAGCGCGCCGGGCGGCTCCGCCACGTCCTCGCGAGCGCCCGTGTGCGGGTCGGCGTCGACTCGGCGGAGTCGGCCGAGCGCCTGGCCGCGGCCCTGCCCGAGCGCGAGGGGCTCGAGGTCGTCGTCGAGATCGACTCCGGCCACCACCGCAGCGGCGTGCTCCCCGCCGAAGCCGGCGCGATCGCCGCGGCCGCCGTCTCCGCCGGGCTCGACGTCGCCGGCGTCTTCACCTTCCCCGGCCACAGCTACGCGGCCGGCAACGGAGCGGCGGCCGCCCGCGACGAGGCGCGCGCGCTCGCCGAGTCGGTCGCGTCGCTCGCGGCGTCCGGAGTCGAGGCCCGCGTGGTCAGCGGAGGCTCGACCCCGTCGGCCGCGTTCGCCGACTCCTCGGTGCTCACGGAGCTGCGCCCCGGGGTCTCGGCCCTCGGCGACGCCCAGCAGTGGGAGATCGGCACGATGACGCCCGAGGACATCGCCGTCACCGTCCTCGCCACGATCGTGTCCCGCCGCGGCGACCACCTGATCGCCGACGCGGGCAGCAAGGTGCTCTCCTCCGACCGCGGCGCGGCCTCGAGCGGCTTCGGCCGCCTCCCGGAGCACCCGGAGGCGCGCATCCCGGTGCTCTCGGAGCACCATGCGACGATCACCGGTGTCGACCTGCCCGTGGGGACGCGGGTGCGGATCGCGCCGAACCACGTCTGCGTCGCGGTGAACCTGGCCGACGAGTACCGCGTCCTCCTCCGCGACGGCGGCGGCGCCGTCTGGCCCATCGACGCCCGCGGGCGGAACAGCTAGGCGATCCGCGAGCGCGGGATCCGCAGGCCGAGCAGCGCGCTCGCCGCCAGCAGCACGAAGGCGGAGGCGAAGGCCGCGGTCGGCGATGCGGCGTCGGCGAGAGCGCCTGCGAGCAGCGGCCCGATCACGCCGCCCAGGTCGGACGCGGCCTGGAACACCGAGACCGGCTTGCCGCCGCGCTCGCCCGCGGCGTCACCGACCAGCGCACCCGGGGCCGTGCCCATGAAGGCGGCCGCCGCTCCGTAGACGCAGAGCAGCACGACGAGCAGCCACAGCTCCGAGACGAACGGCATCGCCAGCATCGCCACCGCCGCGACGGAGAATCCGCCGATCAGCGCCGGGCGCCGGCCGACCGTGTCGACGAAGCGGCCGGCGGGCGCCAGCGCGATCGTCTGCACCACCGCGGCGATCGCGAACGCGATGCCGGTCCAGGCGGGCTGCCCGCCGAGCCCCTCGACGACGAGCACGGGGACGAGCGTCGCGCGGACTCCCATCGCCGACCAGCCGAGGGCGAAGTTCGCCAGCACCGCGCTCTGGTACCGGCGGTCGCGGGCGACCTCGCGCAGGGGCTTCGTCCTCGCCGCGGCGGACGGTGCCGCGTCGCGCTCCGGCCGCTGCAGCAGGATCAGCCCGACGAGCCCCGCGATCGCGAGCGTGCCGGCGTAGAAGAAGAAGGGGGCGGTGAGCGAGATCGCCGTGAGCACGCCGCCCACCGCGGGGCCCGCCATGCCGCCGAGCAGGAAGCCGCCCTGGTAGAAGCCGATCGAGCGGCCGCGCCGCTCCGGGCTCGCGGTGCGCAGGAGGAGCGTCATCGCCGCGACGGAGAACATCGCGGAGCCGATGCCGCCGGCCCCGCGCAGCAGGAGGAGGTGCGGGTAGTCGGAGGCGAAGCCGACCAGCGCCGAGGAGAGCGCGACGATGCCGATGCCGACAGCGAGCACGACCCGCTCGCCGAACCGGTCGACCAGCGGCCCCACGAACGGATTCGCGACCAGCCGCATCAGCGCGAACGCCGAGACGACCGCGCCGACCGCCGTGTAGTCGACGCCGAAGCTGCGCACGTAGGTCGGCAGCACCGGCACGACGACGCCGAACCCCAGCATCACGAAGAAGGCGACGACCCCCAGCACGAGCACGTCCCGCGGCAGTCGCTCGCTGTCTCGGGAACGCCACGGGAATCGCACCTGTCGACGCTACCCCCTGCCGCAGGCCCCACCCGACTCCGGACGGGAACCCACCGGGCAGCACGCCGGACGCGCCTGTCGGAGCCGTACCGCGCCGCGGCGCCGGTCGGCGAGCTCGGACCGGATACGGTCCTTCGATCCGTCCCGGAGGAACCGGTGCACCGGGAGCGGACCGGGACGGGCCCTCGACCGACAGGAGACCCGTGAGACGCACCACAGCTGTGCCGGCCCTACTGGCGGCCACGCTCCTCCTGACCGGGTGCGGGAAGCCGGGAGGCGTGCAGGAGGCCGCTCCCTGTGTCCCGCTCGAGCGCACGTGGAACGACTACGCGCCGGAACTCGATCCCGTTCTGCGTCCACCGTTTCGCGAAGCCCTCGAGGGCTTCGACGAGAGCTCCTCGAACTCGATCGCGTCCGACGCTGCTCGTCTCGCCACGAGCAATCTGCTCTCCGCGATCTCCGGGGATCGACGAGCGAGCGAGTACTTCTGGAACGCCATGGACCTGATCGGCCGTGAGTGCGCCGAGGCGGGAGTCCCGCTGTCGTTCGACCACCACGGCGAGCAGTTGACCACGGGGAGCAGCGCCGACCACGGGCGCCCGCCCTGGGCTCTCGATCCGCCGCCTCAGCCGGAGAGCGGCACGATCGAGCCGACGATCCCGGAGTAGCTCACGTAGTAGAGGACGCCGTCGCGGTGGAGGACGCCGCGGCCGGGGTAGCTCTCGTCCGGTCCGTCGGGCCCGTCGAGGAAGCCCGGAGCCGCGGTGTCGTCGGCGGTGAACCCGTCGGCGAGGAGCGCGGCGGTCCGGTCAGGCCACTCCGCGTCCGGGACCGCCAGCTGCCCGACCACGACCGACACGTCGCCCTGGCCGCTCCACCGGCAGAGCACCCCGTCCTCGGCGATCTCCTGCACGACGGGGTAGTCGACGTCGTAGACCGTCGCCTCGGGTGAGAGGGCGAGACCGTCCTCGGCGAGCGACCCCTCCTCGTCGGCGGTGAGCAGGTCCTCGCAGGGGAGCAGGGCGGTGGCCGGGGTCGCGGTGGGCAGCGGAGTCGTGCTGCCGGCGCTCGCGGTCGGGACGGCACTGCTCGGCATCGGAGCGCTCGAGACCAGCGGTGGAGCGGTCGTCGGGGCCGTCCCCTCGTCGGCGCTTCCCGTGCAGCCGCTCAGCGCGAGCAGCCCCGCCCCGCAGGCGAGCAGCGCACCGGCGCCCCTCGCGGTCGTCGTCCGGATCATCGCGAGCCCCCTCGTCCGCGGCGGCCGCGTCGCCGCCCCCTCGATCCTCTCCTCCGCCCTCCCCGGCTGTCCACCGCCCCCGGCCGGCGCCGAGGCGACTACCGCTTCGGCCCCGCGCCGATCGCCCAGACCCGCGGCGGCACGGTGCCGTTGACCGCGTGGTCGCCGACGATCCGCGCCTTGAACACCCACGGATTGTGGCTCGCGGCCGTACGCGCATTGCGCCAGTGCCGGTCGAGGTTCTTGCGGGTGCTCACCCCGGAGGCGCCCAGCGCGTCGAAGAGGTCGGAGGTCGCCCGGGTGGCCAGCTGCGTCAGGACGATCTGGGCCTGCGCCGTCTCGAGCTCGGCGAGGTCGTTCTGCCGCTCGTCCTCGAGCGGGTCGCCGTCGAGGGCCGCGTCGTGCGCCCGCTGCAGCGCGACCGCCGCGCGCTCCACGATCGCCGCTCCCGCATAGGCGGCGGCCGAGACCTGTCCCACCACCTGCAGGATCTGCGGATCCGCCGCGAACGACTCGGCGTTCCCGTGCGAGAAGATCCGGGTCCGCGCCCGCACCTCGGCTGCGATCTCGCGCTCGGCCCCCGCGATCGAGCCCGCCAGCACGGCCAGCAGCACCGCCTGGTAGAACGCGGTCTGGTAGCGGAACCGGGTCTCGAAGTCGATCACGTCCTCGGCCGCGACCACCGCCTCCGTGAAGGTGCTCGTCCCCGAGCCTGTGGTGCGCTGGCCGAAGCCGTCCCAGTCGTCGGCGTGCTCGACGCCCGCCTGGCGAGCGTCGACGATCGCGATCACCTTCTGCCCGGTGTCGGTGCGCTGGGCGAAGGTGTCGATCCAGTCGGCGAAGACGCTGCCGGTGGAGTAGTACTTCGTGCCGGTCACCGTGAACCGCGTCGGGTCGCCCTCGACCGGAGCGACCTTCGTCTGCACGTCGCCGATCGCGACCGTGCCGACCTCGGTCCAGGCGTTGCCGCCGAGCTCGCCGTCGGCGAAGCGCCGGAGCCAACGCTCGCGGGTCCCGTCGGTCGCGAGCAACCGGTCCTCGACCAGGGCGAAGTGGCCGCGGAGCGCCTGGGGCAGGTTGGAGTCGGCGGCGGCCAGCTCCGTCAGCAGGCGGAACAGCTGGGGGAGGCTCGCGCCGGCCCCGCCGGACTCCAGCGGCACGCGCACCGCGCCGAACCCGGCGTCCGCCAGCGCTCGGATCTGCGCGACCGGCAGCTCGCGTGCGCTCTCCCGCGCCGCCGCTCCCGCCGCGATCTCGGCGAACAGCGGCCGGAACCGCCCCGCCAGCTCCTCGTAGTCCACCTCGGGCACGGCCCGCACGTCGGTCACGGTCATCGTCGGCTCCTGTTCCGCTGCGCCCACCCCGGGCGGCTCGTGCTCGACGGTAGGGGAGGAGCCCGGTCCGCGGTCCGCCCGTGACGCCCGGTGTCCCTCCGTGACGCCCGGTGTCCCTCCGTGACCTCCGGTGTCCCTCCGTGACGCCCGGATCGGGGAATGCCTCGCCCCCGGGGCTGTTGGCCCAGGGGATGTCCTCCACCACTCCCGTCCCCCCGTCCGACCCCCGCAGCGCCCTCGTCGTCGGTGCGACCGGCATCGGCGGCTCCGCCCTCGTCGACCTGCTCACCGAGCAGGGCTGGCCGGTGACCGCCCTCTCGCGCCGCCCGATCGACGCGCGCCCCGGCGTCACTCCGCTCGCCGCCGACCTGCGCTCCGCCGAGGACCTGGCCCGCGTGCTCGCCGACCAGCGCCCCACGCACGTCTTCTTCACCGCCTGGTCGCGCCAGGCGACGGAGGAGGAGAACATCGCGGTCAACGGCGGCATGGTCCGCGACCTCCTCGCCGCGCTCGCGCACGCTCCCGTCGAGCACGTCGCGCTGGTGACCGGCCTCAAGCACTACCTGGGCCCGTTCGAGGCGTACGGGCAGGGCGCGATGCCCGACACCCCGTTCCACGAGGAGGAGGAGCGCCTCGACGCCCCGAACTTCTACTACGCGCAGGAGGACGAGCTCTTCGCCGCGGCCGGGCGCGCCGGGTTCACCTGGTCGGTGCACCGCTCGCACACGGTCATCGGGCACGCCGTCGGCAACGCGATGAACATGGGGCTGACCCTCGCGGTCGCGGCGTCGATCCACCGTGCCGAGGGCACCCCGTTCGTGTTCCCCGGCTCGCTCACGCAGTGGAACGGACTCACCGACATGACCGACGCAACGATCCTCGCCGAGCAGATGCTCTGGGCGTCGACGTCGGAGGCGGGCCGCGACCAGGCCTTCAACGTGGTCAACGGCGACGTCTTCCGCTGGCGCTGGATGTGGACCCGGATCGCGGAGCACTTCGGCGTCGAGCCGGTCGGCCCGGGGGAGGAGCCGCAGCCGCTCGAGCAGCAGATGGCCGATGCCGAGCCCGTCTGGCGGCGCCTCGTCGACGAGCACGGGCTGATCGAGCCCGACCTCTCCCGCGTCGCCTCCTGGTGGCACACCGACGCCGACCTCGGCCGGAACCTCGAGGTCGTCACCGACATCGGCAAGTCCCGCCTCGCTGGCTTCACGGCGTTCCACCGGACGGTCGACTCGTTCACGGCGCTCTTCGACCGCTACCGCGCGGAGCGCCTGATCCCCTAGCGGTTCGCTGCGGCGCCCCTCGCGATGAGCACGTCCGGCGAGAGCTGGTGGCGCACGAAGCGGAGCGTGAAGCTGCGGCGGTCTCCTCCGGAGACCCGCTCGGCGAGGACGCGGATGCCGAGGACGGCGACGACGCGCCACTGCTCGGTCTCGTGGGCGACGACGGCGCAGAAGAGGTCGCCCGGGCGCACCTCGTCGACGGTGGTGGTGAGGCTGTTCGTTCCGTGGGTCATCTGGCCGCTCCTGGTTCCGGCGGACCTCGCGGACGGCGCTTCGGGTGCGCCGCGCAGCCGTCCGCCGGTCGCTCGAGAGGGGGGCCCGAGCGGCCGGCGGCCGGTCATGCGTGCGACAGCAGGGACGAGCCCGCCGGAACGACCCCGTGCCGCAGGAGCAGTGTAGGACTGCGACCCTGACCGTGGCGCGGAATGTCAACCACTTGCGAGCGCGCTCCCGGGGTTCTCAGGCCCGGAGACGACGGAACCCGCCTCCCGGGCGGGAAGGCGGGTCGTGTCGGTGTGCGGCGGCGGCGCCTGATCGGGAGCGGCTCCGGCGCGGAGGGTCAGGCGGCGGGCTCGGCGCGGCGCAGCGGAACGGCGGCGTTGCTCGTCGGCTCGGGCACGATGCGGAGGCCGGCGCCGCTGTTGGCGCGCTCCATGAGGGCCTCGACCCACTCCGGGTTGATCGTGGGCTGGCGGCTGCCCTTGAACTCGAACTGGATCGGGATGGTCGGGTGCATCCATACGCCGCGGCGGCCGGTGCCGGCCTGGGGGCTCGCGTCGAGGGTGAGCAGGAAGCGCTCGTCGCGGCGGAACTTGTTGATGATGACGATCTGGAGGTGGGCGAGGGCGCGGTCCTCGACCTCGATGGCGGCGGGGGGAGTGCCGTACAGGATGTTGCCCATGGTGTGCTCCGATCTGACGTGCGAGTGGCTGACGTCCGTCACTCTATATCGCTAGAAAGACTTCCTACTAGTTGAGCTAGCTACTTACGTCGCGGAGTGCGTTTTCTGTCCATCGCCGCCGGACGCCTCGATTCTCCGACGGATCCGGGGCGCGGCAGAAGACCCCCGGAGTGAACTCCCGGGGACACGCGGTCGCGGCCGAGTGGACGCCGGTCAGGCGCGGCGCTGCTCCAGCACGCCGTCGGCGTACTCGCCGATCGGCTCGCCCGCGAGCTCCTGGGCGGCGTCGACCGTCTCGGAGTCGGCCGGGCGCTCGACGATGTCGCGCATCGTCTGCAGGAAGCGGATGACGGTCCCGGCCTCGGAGGGGTTGAGCGTCTCGGCCGCCTCGAGCATGCGGCGGTGCATCTCGTCGAGCGTCTCGCGCACCTCGCGGTGGGAGGTGGGGGTGGCGACGATGCGGATGGCCCGGCGGTCGCTCGGGTGCGGCTCCCGGACCACGTGCCCGCTCTTGACCAGCCGGTCGATCAGCACGGTCGTGGAGGCGGAGGAGATGCCGAGGTAGGAGGCCAGGTCCTTCGGGCTGACGTGCACGCCCTTCTGCTTGCGGCGCATGAGGAACTGCACGGCCAGCAGGTCGTTCTCGCCCATGCCCATGGATCCGCGGGTCCGGCGGCGCATCGCGGCCTCCGCCGTGCGGAAGGCGCGCATCGCGGCGAGGACCTCCACCGCTCCGGGCTCGGTCGCCTCACCCGAGAACCAGAAGGCCCCGGGTCGCTTCAGCGTGACCTCATCCATGCCGAACAGTCTAGACAGTCTCGTAGCAAGAACATCTAGACAAGCCAACCTCCCCCGAGGTGCTTGCCTGAAGGGGCGGCGACCACTACGAAGGGACTACTAGTTAGACGAGCTAGTGACTCATTCGCGAAGGGAGGTGCCCGTGCTGGACGAACTCGACCGCCTGCAGCCGCTCCTGGCCGACGTCGTGGATCCGCTGGTCGGCTCCACCCTCGCCTGTCGCTACCTCGTGCTCGAGCGGGTGGGGGAGGGCGGCAGCGCCGTCGTCTACCGCGCCCGCGACCTCCGCCTCGCCCGCCAGGTCGCGGTCAAGGTCCACCGCGACGTCCCGGACACCCCCAACGAGCGGGCGCGTCGCGAGCGCGAGATCCGCTTCCTGATCGACTCGCGTCACGCCTCCGTGGTGGACGTCCTCGACCAGGGCGAGATCCCCGGCGAGGAGGGGGACATCGCGTTCCTCGTCCTCGAGTACTTCGACCGCAGCGACCCGGCGGCCGACTGGTTCGCCTCCGGCGACCAGCGGCTCGTCGCGGAGGTCGGCGCCCAGGTGGCCGATGCTCTCGCGCACCTGCACGCGCAGGGCGTCCTCCACCGCGACGTGAAGCCCGAGAACGTCCTCGTCCGCTCGCGCGCCACCGCATCCGGCTTCTCCGCGCACGAGGCCAAGCTCAGCGACTTCGGGATCGCCCGCTCGGTCGACGACGCACGGCTCACCCGCTCCGACGTGCTGGTGGGCACCGCCGCGTACCTCAGCCCCGAGAGCCTCGGCTCCGGCCCGGTCGGACCGGCGTCCGACGTCTACTCGCTCGGGCTGGTCCTGCTCGAGGCCGTCTCGGGCCGCAGGGCCTACACCGGCACGACGCTCGAGATCTCGATCCAGCGCCTCCACCACGCGCCCGTCGTCCCGGAGTCGGTCCCGGCGGAGTGGCGCGAGCTGCTGACCGCGATGACCGCTCTCGACCCCGCCGACCGCCCCTCCGCCGAGGAAGTGGCACGCCGGCTGTGGGCGCGCCTGGCCGGCGGCCCCGCCGCGGCCGCCTCCCGCAGCGGAGTCACGGGCACGGTCGCCCTCGTCGCCGCGGGCCTGGTCGGCGCGGTGACGGCCCTCTCGCTCACCGGCTGGCTGGGCTGAGCGCCCCGAGCGGTCCCCGTCCGCTCAGGTTCCTCGCGAGCGTGCTCCCGTAGGCTCCGGGCGACCCTCGACCGACCCCGAGCCGCGTCGCCGCGGACCGAACGGAGCCGATCCCATGAGCCCGCGCCGCCTCTTCCGCCTGCTGTCGATCGTCGAGGCGGTGACCTGGACTCTCCTGATCGTGGGGATGCTGCTGAAGTACGCGGCCGGAGCCGGCGACTGGCCGGTGAGCGTCGCCGGGCCGATCCACGGGTTCGCGTTCCTCGCCTACGGAGCCGCGGCCCTGGTGCTCGCGGTGAACCAGCGGTGGTCGGCGGGCGCGACGGCGCTCGCGGTCGTCAGCGCGGTCGTGCCCTATGCGACGGTCCCGCTGGAGCGCGGCTTCGAGCGCCGCGGCCTGCTGGAGGGCCCGTGGCGGACGCACGCCACGGACGACCCGCGCGACCGGCGCGTGACGAGCCGGCTCCTCCGCTGGGCGCTCGCGCGGCCCGTGCTCGCCGGGGCGCTGGTCCTGGCTCTGGTCGCCGTCGTCTTCGCGGCGCTGCTGGTGGTCGGCCCGCCCGGGGGCGGCGAGGCCTGATCCCGCGCGCGGCGTGCCTCAGACGGGGCGCGTCTCCGCGTCGATGAGGATCTCGGCGGCGCGACGCGCGTGCAGGGCGGCCTCCGGGGTTCCGGCGATGGCCGCGGTGGTCTGGGCGCCCTCGGCGAGGATCGCGAGCTGCGCGGCGAGCTCGGCGCCGCCACCCGCCTCCTCGGCGAGGGTCGCGAGGAAGCGCTGGAACGTCTCCTTGTGGTCGCGCGCCATCTCGGCGACCATCGGGTTCGACGAGCCGAGCTCCCCGAAGGCGTTGATGAAGCCGCAGCCGCGGAACGAGTCCTCGGAGAACCAGTCGAAGAGGAAGTCGTAGATCGCGAGCAGCTTGCCGCGAGGTCCGTCCGCCGCGGCGACCCGGGTGGTCACGCCGAGGGTCCACTGCTCGTGCCGGCCGTGCAGGACGGCGACCACCACCGACTCCTTGCTCGGGAACTCCGAGTAGAGGCGCTTCAGCGAGACGCCCGCGGCCGTGCGGAGCTCGTCCATCCCCACGGACTGGATGCCGCGCTCGTAGTAGAGCCGGTCGGCGGCCGCGAGGATCGCCTCGCGGGGAGGGCGCTCGTCGAGGATCGGGGACATCCCTCCATGGTAGGCGGTACCAGAACGGGCGTTCTCGGTCGGCTGCCGCGCTCTCCGCAGGGGATCCGGGGGTCGGACGCTGCTGCTAGCGTCGCGCTCGGGTGCGCAGGCGCCCGGGGACGGGAGGCGGACGCATGGTCGTCGCGATGCAGGCCGAGGGATTCGACGGGCCGGAGGCGCTGCGCGCCGTCGAGGTCGATCCGGGGGAGCCGACGCCCGGCAGGGTGCGGATCGCGGTGCGCGCCGCGGGCGTGAACCCGGCCGACGCGAAGCTCCTGCGCGGGATGTTCGGGCGCGGGCGGGTGCCGGTCCGGCCGGGCAGCGAGATCTCCGGAGTCGTGACCGCGGTCGGCGAGGGGGCCGAGGGGCCGCTCGGCCCGATCCGCGTGGGCGACGAGGTCGTGGCGTTCCGGGTCTCCGGCGGCTACTCCGCCGAGCTGGTCGCGCCCGCGAGCGCGGTCCTGCCCAAGCCCGCCGGGCTCGGCTGGGCGGCGGCCGCGGGCCTGCTGCTGGCCGGGACGACCGCCGAGCACCTCGTCGAGGCCACCCGCGTCTCCTCCGGGGACACCGTCCTGGTGCACGGGGCGAGCGGGGCCGTCGGCTCGCTCGCGGTGCAGCTCGCGGTCGCCCGCGGAGCACGGGTGCTGGGCACCACGAGCGAGCGCGGCGAGGAGGTCGTCCGCCGCTTCGGCGCGGAGCCGGTCCGCTACGGCGCCGGGCTGGAGGAGCGCGTGCGCGTCCTGGCCCCCGGCGGCGTCGACGTCGCGCTGGACACGGCGGGCACCGACGAGGCGCTGGACGCCTCGGTGGCTCTGGTCGCCGACCGCTCGCGCATCGCCACCGTCGCCGGCTTCGAGCACGCCGCCCGCCTCGGCGGGATCCTGATGCTCGGCGGCGGACCGGGAGCCGATCCCGGCACCGCGCTCCGCGACGCCGCCCGGCCGGGCCTGCTCGACCGCGCCGGTCGCGGGGAGCTCGAGGTCGTGCTCGGGCCCTCCTTCCCGCTGACCGAGGCGGCCGCCGC
>NZ_PSVX01000041.1:0-37471 GCF_002932695.1 Rathayibacter sp. AY1D2
CGTCGATGGTGCGCTCGTTCGGCGCGTCGTCGTCCGCGGCGCCCCAGAGCGAGGCGATGAGCTCGGCGCGCTCGATGGTGCGGCCCTCGCGGAGCAGGGCGAGGGGGGCAGGACGACGGGGCCGGGCCGCGTCGGCGGGGGACGCGGGCAGAGGGTGCTCGTCGTGTCCGCGGACGGTCAGGGATGGGCTGCGGTTCGGTGCGAACGTCGGAAGGCAGCAGACGGGGCGTCCTGGGTCAGGAGAGAGTCGTGCGGAGCGCGGGCGGGGCGGGGCGACTCAGGGAGGATTCAGGAAAGAGAGGGTTGCGTCGTTACCGGGTCGTTATATAGTTCAAGTGCGTCGACCGTTTGCTGTGGCGGGAAGCGCGAGAAGTGATTGCAGGACACTCTTGGTGCAAGGGAATGAAGGCCGGCCGCTCGCCTCAGCGGCCGGCCTTCTGTCGTTCCCCCGGCCCCGTTCCTCCGACTCCCCTCCTCTCAGCACCCCGGCGTAGGCTGTACGGCGTCTGGATGTCAGGGAACCGCTTCCTGAGCGCCGAGAAGGAGGACCAGTGGGGTCGAGAGAGGCCGTCGCCGCCTGGGAGTCGCTCTTCCGCGCCCAGGTCCAGGTGATGCGCACCCTGAGCACCGAGTTCCCCTCGCGGGAGATCTCGATGAACGAGTACGACGTGCTCTTCAACCTCACCCGGCAGCCCGGTCGGCGCGCGCGGCTGCGCGACCTGAACCGGCACGTCCTCCTGACGCAGCCCAGCGTCAGCAGGCTGATCGATAGGCTCGCCGCCCGCGGCTGCGTCGAGAAGAGCGAGGATCCGGCGGACGCCCGCGGCACGATCATCGCGATCACCGACGAGGGCTACGCGCTCTTCCGCCGCGTCGCGCTCACCCACATGAGGACCATCTCGGAGCAGGTCGGCGGCGTCCTCGACGAAAACGAGCTGAAGCAGCTGACCGCGCTCTGCGACAAGCTCCGCGACGGCATCGCCTCCTCCTGATCCGTCACCGCTAGCACGGGCCGCATCGACCGGCCAGGTCTTCGCCGCGGCGCGGGACTCACGGATCATGGGGGTCACCATGAGTGACACCTCCCCCACCCTCGTCTGGCTCCGCGACGATCTGCGCCTGGCCGACAACCCCGCTCTGCGCGCCGCGATCGACCGTGGCGGCCCCGTCGCGGTCTGCTACGTGCTCGACGAGGAGTCGGCGGGCATCCGTCCGCTCGGGGGCGCCTCCCGCTGGTGGCTGCACGGCAGCCTCGCAGCCCTCGCCGCCGACCTGCGCGAGCACGGCGCCCCGCTGATCCTGCGCCGCGGGCCGGCCGAGGCCGTCGTCCTCCAGCTCGCCGAGGAGATCGGCGCGGGAGCCGTGCACTGGAATCGCCGCTACGGGAGGGCCGAGCGCACCGTCGACGCGGCGGTGAAGGAATCGCTCCGCAACGGCGGCCTCGAGGCCGAGAGCCACCAGGGCTCGCTGATGTTCGAGCCGTGGACCGTGCAGACCGGCGCCGGCGGTCCCTACTCCGTCTACACGCCCTTCGCCCGCGCCTGCCGCGCCAAGCCGACGCCGCGCGCGCCGCTCCCCCGCCCCCGCTCGCTCGACGGCGTCACGGGAGACATCGCCTCCGACTCCCTCGACGACTGGGAGCTGCTGCCCACGCGTCCCGACTGGGCGGGAGGGCTGCGCGAGCGCTGGGTCCCCGGCGAGAAGGCGGCGGCCGACCGGCTGCGCGCGTTCCTCGCGGAGCAGCTCGACGATTACGCCGACGGCCGAGACCGGCCGGCGGAGGACGCCACCTCGAACCTCTCCCCGCACCTGAGGTGGGGCGAGATCAGCCCCTTCCAGGTGTGGCACGCCCTGGAGGAGGCGCACGCGAAGGGCCTGCACCGCGGCGACGGCAGCGACCGGTTCCTCTCCGAGGTGCTCTGGCGCGAGTTCTGCTACCACCTGCTGTTCCACTGGCCGGATCTGGCGACCGCGAACTTCGACACCCGGTTCGACTCCTTCCCGTGGGGACGCCCCGGCCAGGAGGCGATCGACGCCTGGCACCAGGGGCGCACCGGCTACCCCCTGGTGGACGCCGGCATGCGCGAGCTCTGGAGCACCGGCTACATGCACAACCGGGTCCGGATGGTGACCGCGTCGTTCCTGATCAAGAACCTGCTGGTCGACTGGCGGGTGGGCGAGGAGTGGTTCTGGGACACCCTGGTCGACGCGGACCCGGCGAGCAACGCCGCGAACTGGCAGTGGGTCGCGGGCTCGGGAGCCGATGCGTCGCCGTTCTTCCGGGTCTTCAACCCGGTCACGCAGTCGAGGAAGTTCGACCCGGCCGGCGAGTACATCCGCCACAACGTGCCGGAGCTCGGCGGAGTCGAGGGCGCCGCCGTGCACGAGCCGTGGACGCTCGAGGACACGCTGACCGGAGGCGCGGACGGCTACCCGGCGCCCCTCGTCGACCTCAAGGAGACGCGGGCGCACGCACTCGACGCCTTCGCGCAGATCAAGAGCGCCCCGCGCGACATCTCGCCGAGGGGCGACGACTGAGCGTCGCCGGCTAGACGCGTCCCGCCGGTCCGGTGGAGCGGCCGGACCCGGCGAGCGGGTCCTCCTCCCCGCCCTGATCGCGCAGATCGCGGGCCGGGATGCCGACGAGCACCGCTCCGTCGGGCGCGTCCTTCACCACGACGGCGTTCGCGCCCACGCTGACGTCGGATCCGAGCACGAGCGGGCCCAGGACGACCGCGCCGGCGCCGACGACCACCCGGTCGCCGAGCGTGGGGTGCCGACGCTCGCGCCGGGCCGACCTCCCGCCCAGCGTGACGGAGTGGAAGAGCATGCAGTCGTCGCCGATCCGCGCGGTCTCGCCGATGACGACGCCCATGCCGTGGTCGATGAACAGACGCCGGCCGATGGTCGCACCGGGGTGGATCTCCACTCCGGTCGCCGCGCGCGCCGCCTGGCTGAGCAGCCGGGCGGGCAGGCGGAGGCCGCGCCGCCACCAGGCGTGCGCGACGCGGTGCACCCAGACCGCGTGCACTCCCGGGTAGGAGAGGACGACCTCCACCGCGCTCCGGGCGGCGGGGTCGCGCTCCCGGGCGGTGCGGACGTCCTCGCGGAGCAGGGCGAGGAGCCCGGGACGCTCCGGTCCGGACGGGACGTGGCGCTCCGGCCGACCGTCGCGTCCGGAGCGGGGCGTCCCGGCTCGTCTCGAGGGGCTCAGCTGCGGAGGTCCTCGTACAGGACGGTCGAGATGTACCGCTCTCCGAAGTCGCAGACGATGGCGACGATGGTCTTCCCCGCGTTCTCGGGGCGCTTCGCGACCTCGAGCGCGGCCCACATGATCGAGCCGGAGGAGATGCCGCCGAGGATCCCCTCCTGCGCGGCCATCTCGCGGGCCACCCGCACGGAGTCGTCGAGCGTCACGTCGATGATCTCGTCGTAGACCTCGCGGTCGAGGATCGCGGGGACGAAGTTGGCGCCGATGCCCTGGATCTTGTGCGGACCGGCGGTGCCCTGGGTGAGGAGCGGGGAGTCGATCGGCTCCACTCCGATGATCTGCACGCCGGGCTTGCGCTCCTTGAGCACCTGGCCGACTCCGGTGATGGTGCCGCCGGTTCCGATGCCGGCCACGAAGACGTCGACCTCGCCGTCGGTGTCCTCCCAGACCTCCTCCGCGGTGGTGCGGCGGTGCACCTCGGGGTTGGCGGCGTTCTCGAACTGGCGGGCGAGGATCGCGCCGGGGGTCTCGTCGACGATCGCGCGGGCGCGCTCGACCGCTCCGCGCATGCCCTCGCTGCCGGGGGTGAGCACGATCTCGGCTCCGTAGGCGCGGAGGAGGACCCGGCGCTCGACGGACATCGTCTCGGGCATCGTGAGGACGACCTTGTAGCCGCGGGCGGCGCCCACCATCGCGAGCGCGATGCCGGTGTTGCCGCTCGTGCCCTCGACGATCGTCCCGCCGGGGTGCAGCTCGCCGGAGGCCTCGGCCGCGTCGATGATGGCGACGCCGATGCGGTCCTTCACGCTGTTCGCAGGGTTGTAGAACTCGAGCTTGGCGAGGACCGTCGCCTGGTCGGCGCCCTCCAGCCGGTTGATGCGGACGAGAGGGGTCCTGCCGACGAGCTGGGTCACGTCGTCGTGGATGCGTGCCATGGTGTGCGCTTTCTGCCGGGGCCGGCCGCCCGGGGCCCCGGAGCGGTGGGTGGAACGGGTGCTGCAGCGCCCCTCGGAGCGGCGCTCCCCCCACGATACGGATGCATCGACCCGAGGTCAGCACCCCGGACGCGCCCGCTCCTGCGCATCACCCGCCAGCTCCTCATCTCCACCGGGAGGAGGACGCCCCGCGGGCGCACCCGTCACGTACCATGAAGCCGGGGGATCGCGCGACTGCTCGCGAGGCTTCTCGCCACCCTCCCTCAGATCTCCGCGGCCCGGCGCCGCGTCGAAAGGACGACCGCTCCATGGCACTTCCCACTGCATCCCGCCGCTCCGTCCGGCCGCTCGGGATGTCGCTGCGGGCGGTCATGGGGTTCATCGGGATGAGCGCCGTGGCGGGCGTCCTGATCACCGTCGGCGTCACGCCGGCCCTCGCGCTGACGGGCCTGGCGACGAGCAACACGATCGGCATGTTCCAGAACCTGCCGGGCTACCTCGACGTGGGCCAGCTGATGCAGCGCACCAACGTCTACGCGAGCGACGGGACGACCCTCCTCGCCTCCGTCTACGACCAGAACCGCGTCGAGGTGGGCTGGGACGACGTCGCGCAGTCCGCGAAGGACGCCGCCGTCGCCGGCGAGGACCCGCGCTTCTACGAGCACGGCGGCATCGACCTCCAGGGCACGCTCCGGGCCATCGCCGTCACGCTGACGGGCGACGACCTGCAGGGCGGGTCGTCGATCACGCAGCAGTACGTCAAGAACGTCCTGGTGCAGAAGGCGGAGTCGATCACCGACGAGGCCGCGCGCGACAAGGCCTACCAGGAGGCGACGGACCCGACCCCCGAGCGCAAGCTCAAGGAGATGCGCCTCGCGATCGGCCTCGAGAAGGAGGCGTCGAAGGACGACATCCTGCTCGGCTACCTCAACATCGCCCTCTTCGGGGGCACCGTCTACGGCATCGAGGCCGCGGCGAACTACTACTACGGCATCCCCGCGAGCCAGCTCTCGACCTCGCAGGCGGCCGCGCTGCTGGCGATCGTGAACAACCCGGCGAAGTTCCGCTTCGACAACCCGGGCGACGAGGCGAACGGCGCCGCCAACGGCTACGCCGCCACCAAGGAGCGCCGCGACTACATCCTCTCGGAGGAGCTCAAGCACGGCCGGATCGACCAGGCCGCGCACGACGCCGCCGTCGCCGAGCCGATCACCCCGAACATCACGGAGCCCTCGACCGGCTGCACCACCGCCGGCAACGCCGCGTACTTCTGCGACTACGTGCTGAACGTCCTCCGCAACGACTCCGTCTTCGGGGCGACCGACGACGAGCGCTACCAGCGCATCCGCCAGGGGGGCTTCGACGTCGTGACGACCCTCGACCTCGACATCCAGCAGGTCTCGCAGGCGGCGCTCAACGCCTACATCCCCTCCGTCGACCCGCGCTTCCAGGTCGGCGCGACGGCCGCCTCCGTCGAGGCGAAGACGGGCCGCGTGCTCTCCATGGTGCAGAACACGCAGTACAGCCAGGACGAGCAGTTCCTCGCCGCGAACCCCGGCTACAGCGCGATCAACCTCAACGTCGACCTCAGCATGGGCGGCGGCTCCGGCGTGCAGACCGGATCGACCTACAAGGTGTTCACGCTGGCGCAGTGGCTGAAGGCGGGGCACACCGTCAACGAGTCGTTCGCCTCCCCCACCTCCGGCTTCAGCTCCTACCCCCAGAAGTGCAACGTCGAGGGCGACGGCGGCTACTACGGCAAGTTCTCGCCTCGCAATGACGACCCGTCGGAGGACGCGAGCTCGATGAGCGCGCTCGGCGCGACCACGAACTCGATCAACACCGGCTTCATGGGAATGGCGCAGCAGCTCGACCTCTGCGACATCCGCACCACCGCCGAGTCGTTCGGGATGCACCGCGCCGACGGCCGCGAGCTCGCCAACGGGCCGGCCTCGGTCCTCGGGACGAACGAGATCGCGCCGCTGACGGTGGCCAACGCCTACGCGGGGATCGCGAACGACGGCACGACCTGCTCGGCGATCGTCATCGACCGGATCACCGACAGCGAGGGCAACGCCGTCGCCGCCCCGGCATCGGCGTGCACGCCCTCCGTGTCGCCCGAGGTCGCCCGAGGGATGCAGTACGCGATGCAGCGGGTGATGACCTCCGGAACGGCCTACGCCTCGAACCCCTTCGACGGGATCGAGCACATCGGCAAGACGGGCACCACCGACGAGGCCGCCGACGTATGGACGGCGGGCGCCAGCAAGGCCGCCTCCCTGGCGGTCTGGGTCGGCAGCATCAACGGCTTCGCCGACAACACCAAGCAGAACCTGCGCTTCATCAGCCTGACGGGCGAGAAGGGCACCATCCGCGCCTCGAACGCCCGGCACGCCATCTGGAAGCCGATCATGACGGCGCTCGACGAGAAGTACGGCGGCGACGACTTCACGGCACCGCCGGCCTCGATGCTCGCGTACTCGCCCCGATCGGCGGCGAACTCCGAGGTCCCCGACGTCACGGGCGAGACGGTCGAGAGCGCCACGGCGATCCTCACCGCCGCCGGTTTCGTCGTCGGGATGCACGAGTCGGTCGACTCCGCGACGATCCCGGAGGGCTCCGTCGTGTCGACGACGCCGAGCGCGGAGGAGACGGCGGTCGCCGGCGGGGTGATCCCCCTCCAGGTGAGCACGGGCAAGGCTCCGGCCAATCCGAACGACATCTCGGACCTGAACGGCGACCTGATCGAGTAGAGACGTCGCCCGTTCCGTGAAGGGGCCGGTCCCTCCGGGGGTCGGCCCCCTCTGCTGTCGTGGCGCCGAGCCTGCGCGGGCGCCGTCGCGCCGACTCCGGGCGGACGGGCGTCCGGCGCGGCCGTGGCGCGCCTCGTCGGGGATGTCGCAGGCCTCGCCTAGGGTGCTGGTGCAGCGAGAGGATCCATCCTGAAGCGACCGAACGTCCCCGTCTTCCAGCCCCGTCGAACCGTCCACGGGGCTCTCGGCGCGCTGGTCGGATTCGTGATCGTCAGCGTCCTGGCGGGTCTGCTCGCCTCGCTCGTGGTCGCCCCGGCCGCCGCGCTCACCGGCGCGGCGACCTCCGGCACCATCTCGGCGTTCCAGTCCCTCCCGAGCTACCTCGAGGTCGGGCGCCTGATGCAGAAGAGCGACGTCTACGCGGGCGACCCGGACGATCCGACGCTGCTGGCCTCCTTCTACGACCAGAACCGGATCGAGGTGCCGGCCGACCGGATCGCCGACTCCGTGAAGGACGCGCTCGTCGCGAGCGAGGACCCGCGCTTCTACGACCACGGCGGGATCGACCTGCAGGGCACCCTCCGCGCCATCGCCAGCACCTACCTCCTCGACGGCGACACCCAGGGCGGCTCGTCGATCACGCAGCAGTACGTGAAGAACGTGCTGGTGCAGAAGGCCGAGTCGATCCCGGACGAGGCGGACCGCGACCGCGCGTACGCGGAGGCGACGGCGACCACGGCCGAGCGCAAGCTCAAGGAGATGCGGCTCGCGATCGGGCTCGAGAAGGTGTCCTCGAAGGACGACATCCTGCTCGGCTATCTCAACATCGCCCTGTTCGGAGGCACCGTCTACGGCATCGAGGCCGCGGCGGAGTACTACTACGGCATCCCGGCGGCCGACCTCTCCCTCGCGCAGTCCGCCTCGCTCCTGGCGATCGTGAACAACCCCGAGAAGTTCCGCTTCGACCGGCCGGACGACACGGCCAACGGTGAGGCGAACGGCTACGCGCAGACCCGGGAGCGGCGCGACTACATCCTCGACCGGATGCTCGAGACGGGGAGCATCGACCAGGCCGCGCACGACGCCGCGGCCGCCGAGGCGATCACCCCCGACATCACCCCGCCGTCCACCGGCTGCCAGACGGCCGGCAGCGCGGCCTACTTCTGCGACTACGTGACCCACGTCCTCCGAGACGACCCGGCGCTCGGAGCGACCGACGACGAGCGCTACGCGGCGATCAAGCAGGGCGGCATCAAGGTCTACACGACGATCGATCTCGACCTGCAGAGGACCGCGCAGGAGCTGATGGACGAGCAGGTCCCCTCCTCCGATCCGCGCTTCGACGTCGGGGCGACGGCGGTCGCCGTCCAGAACGGCACCGGGCGCATCCTCACGATGGTGCAGAACAAGCGCTACAGCCAGGACCCGGACGTGATCGCGAGCGGGCCGGAGTTCTCGGCGATCAACCTCAACGTCGACGCGTCCGCGGGCGGCGGCAACGGCTTCCAGACCGGCTCCGCCTATAAGGTGTTCACGCTCGCCGAGTGGCTCGACCGCGGGCACACCCTGCTCGAGCAGTTCGACTCGAAGCAGAAGAACTGGACCGGCTTCGCCGACAGCTGCGAGGGCACCTGGGACTACGACTCCTACAACCCCAAGAACGCCGGCGACGGCGGCTACACCGACACCCAGACGGCGCTGTACTCGACGATCTACTCGCTGAACACGGGCTTCACCGGGATGTCGCACCTGCTCGACCAGTGCGAGATCCGCAAGCAGGCCGAGGCCTTCGGAGTGCACCGCGCGGACGGGACCGCGCTCGTGCAGTCGCCGGGAGCGGTCCTCGGCACCAACGAGATCGCACCGCTCACCATGGCGACCGCCTACTCCGGCATCGCCGCGAACGGCACGACCTGCACCCCCGTCGCGATCACGGCGATCGTCGGAGCGGACGGCCGCGAGATCGAGCCGGTGGAGACGACCTGCAGCCGGGCGGTGTCGTCGAGGGTCGCCTCGGCGATGCAGTACACGATGCTCAAGGTGACCGCCGAGGGCACGGGTGTCGAGGACGATCCGAAGAACGGCATCCAGCACATCACCAAGACGGGCACCACCGACAACTCCGCCGACACCTGGGCCATCGGCGCCTCGACCGAGACGTCCCTCGCGGTCTGGGTCGGCAGCATCTCGGCACGCGCGGACGGCTCGAGGGTGAACCTCGACTCGATCGACTTCGACAGCGGCTGGGCGCCCTCGGCACGCCACCGGATCTGGAAGCCGTTGATGACGGCGATCGACTCCCGCTACGGCGGCTCCGACTTCCCGCAGGCCGATCAGTCGCTCATCGCGGCGCCGCAGGTCACCGTGCCGGACCTGTCCGGCCGGACCAGCGACTCCGCCGCGCAGGCGCTGACCGCAGCAGGGCTCACACCCGGAGCGACGTCGCAGGTCGACTCGACGCAGCCGATGAACACCGTGGCGGGCACCGGTCCGGCCGCGGGCACCCGCGTGGACAAGGGATCGGTGGTGGGCGTGCAGCTGAGCACGGGGAAGGCGCCGCCCGCTCCTGCTCCGGGCGGCTGACACCGCTGGACCGGGATGTCGCCGGTCGGGGAGGATCTGCGACGGGAACGGGTCAGGGGGAACGGGTCAGGGAAGCCGGCTCAGGGCCCGACGGCTCCGGCGGGGAGGAGCCCGAACTCGACGAGCTCGTCGTCGGTGAGCAGCCGGCTGCGGATCATGAAGCGCTTGCCCTCGGGTGCTTCGACGCTGAATCCGCTGCCCCGCCCGTCGACGAGGTCGACGGTGAGGTGGGTGTGCTTCCAGTACTCGAACTGGGAGCGGGACATCCAGAAGTCGATCGGGTCCAGGCCGTCGAGCCGGAGCGATTCGACGAGCACGTCCGAGGCGCCGGTGCGGAACATCCCGGCGGGGAAGCACATCGGGGAGCTGCCGTCGCAGCATCCGCCCGACTGGTGGAACATGAGCGGCCCGTGCAGCGCCGTCATCCGGCGGAGCATGCCGGCCGCCTCCGCAGTGACGTCGACCCTCGTGGAGGTCATGGGTGGTGCTCCTTCGCTCGTTGTGCGGAATGTCTATATGCGCCCGACCGCTGACGGCGGACGCTCCTCCGGGCGGCATCTCGATACGCCGCTGCGCGGACTACTCGATCAACATGAGGGGGCGCCCCCTCGTCCGATGCCTCGCCCGAAGGGCCGAGCACCGTTCTCCCGCGCGCCGCCAGGTGCCTCGCCCGCAGGGCCGAGCACCGTCCTTCCGCGCGCCGCCAGGTGCCTCGCCCGCAGGGCCGAGCACCGTTCTTCCACGCGCCGCCAGGTGCCTCGCCCGCAGGGCCGAGCACCGTTCTCCCACGCGCCGCCAGGTGCCTCGCCCGCAGGGCCGAGCACCGTCCTTCCGCGCGTCGCCAGATGCCTCGCCCGCAGGGCCCAGCACCGAACGGCGGATCCGCGTGCCAGCGGATCCGTCTCGGTGCGAACGCTCCCCGCTCCTCCCCACCCGGCCACGTCGGCGAGCCGACCGCGGCACGGGGGACGAGGAACGAGGAGCCCGTGCGAACCAGCTCAGAAGAAGCCCATCGGTCCTTCCGCGTAGGAGACGAGGAGGTTCTTCGTCTGCTGGTAGTGGTCGAGCATCACCTTGTGGTTCTCGCGTCCGATGCCCGACTGCTTGTAGCCGCCGAACGCCGCGTGCGCGGGGTACTGGTGGTAGGTGTTCGACCAGACGCGGCCGGCTTCGATGGCCCGGCCGGCGCGGTAGAGCTGGGCGCCGTTGCGGCTCCACACTCCGGCGCCGAGGCCGTAGAGGGTGTCGTTGGCGATGCCGATCGCGTCGTCGAAGTCGTCGAAGGAGGTGAGGGCGAGGACGGGTCCGAAGATCTCCTCCTGGAAGATGCGCATCGAGTTGCGGCCCTCGAACACGGTCGGGTTGACGTAGTAGCCGCCGCTGAGCTCGCCGCCGAGGTCGGCGCGGTCGCCGCCGATGAGCAGCTTCGCTCCCTCCTGCTTGCCGATGTCCATGTAGGAGAGGATCTTCTCGAGCTGGTCGTTCGAGGCCTGGGCGCCGATCATCGTGGCGGTGTCGAGCGGGTTGCCCTGCTTGATCCGCTTGACCCGCTCGAGGCCGTCACCGACGAAGTCGTCGTAGATGGAGCGCTGCACGAGCGCCCGCGACGGGCAGGTGCAGACCTCGCCCTGGTTGAGGGCGAAGAACGAGAAGCCCTCGAGCGCCTTGTCGTAGAAGGAGTCGCGTTCCGCGGCGACGTCGGCGAAGAACACGTTGGGGCTCTTGCCGCCCAGCTCCAGCGTCACCGGGATGAGGTTCTCACTGGCGTACTGCATGATCAGGCGGCCGGTGGTCGTCTCGCCGGTGAAGGCGATCTTGCGGATGCGCGGGTGGGAGGCGAGCGGGGCGCCCGCTTCGAACCCGAATCCGTTGACGACGTTGAGCACACCGGCGGGGATGAGGTCGCCGATCAGGTCGAGCAGCACGTGGATGGACGCCGGCGTCTGCTCGGCCGGCTTCAGCACCACGCAGTTGCCCGCGGCGAGCGCCGGTGCGAGCTTCCACACGGCCATCAGGATCGGGAAGTTCCAGGGGATGATCTGCCCGACCACGCCCAGCGGCTCGTGGAAGTGGTAAGCGATCGTGTCGTGGTCGATCTCGGAGACGCCTCCCTCCTGCGCGCGGATCGCTCCGGCGAAGTAGCGGAAGTGGTCGATGGCGAGGGGGATGTCGGCGGCGAGGGTCTCGCGCACGGGCTTGCCGTTCTCCCACGTCTCGGCGACGGCGAGCAGCTCGAGGTTCGCCTCCATGCGGTCGGCGATCTTCAGGAGCATGTTCGAGCGCTCGGCGGGGCTGGTCTTCCCCCAACTCGCGAACGCCTTCCAGCCCGCCTCGACGGCGCGGTCGACGTCGGCGGCGGTGCCGCGGGCGATCTCGCAGAAGGGCTTCCCGGTGATCGGGGTGATGTTCTCGAAGTACTGGCCGCTCGCGGGGGCGACGTACTCGCCTCCGATGTAGTGGTCGTAGCGCGAGCGGAAGGAGGCGACGGATCCCTCCGTGCCTGGATTCGCGTAGACCGTGGAACCCGGCTCCTGCGGTGCCTGCTCGGCGACCTGGTCGGCGTACAGCGTCATGTGGACCTCCATCGACGTCGTTGTCGTGGGCGCGGGGTGGGCGCCCGGTCCTGACGCTACGTCGCGGGGGGTTGCACGACGTTGCACGGGTCGACGCACCGGCGAGAGCGGCGAGGACGGAGGCCGGACCGGCCGGGCGGAGACGTGGCCGCCCGAGGAGGAGGGCCCCGCGGCCCGGACCTCAGACGCTCGCGAGCAGGCGCTGGGCGATCCGGCTCATGTAGACGCCGTAGGTCACCGTGGCCGCTGCGGCTCCCGCGCCGACCCAGGACCACACCTGCGGCCAGGCGGAGCCGTCGACGAGGACCACGACGACTCCGATCGCTCCGACCAGCGTCGTCCAGGTGGCGAGCCAGAGGTCGAGGGTCCGGCCGAAGATCCTCGCCATCGGGTAGAAGTGCAGGCCCACGATCACGGCGATGGCAGGCACGAGGAAGCGGTCGAGCCCGGTGCCGGTGAGGACTCCCACCGCGACACCGATCAGCACGCCCTCCGCGGCGAAGACCGCCCCGAAGAGCACGCCGTTCGGCTTCGCCGCGCGGTCGGCGTCGGTGAGCTCCACCGCCATCCTCCGCCGGGCGACGAGGAGGCGGACGGCCTGCACGGCGAAGACCACGGCCGCGAGCGCGCAGACGGTCACGGCGGTCGTCGCCGCCGGAGCCGGCCAGCCGACCGTGGTGTCGCTCGCCCACCACATCGTGAAGACCGCCATCAGGAGCAGGCCCCCCGCGACTCCGCTCGCGAGGGCCCGGGGAGGTGGTGCGAGGGTGCTCATGCGTCGAGGCTAGCGAGGCGGCTCCGCGGCCTCACGGCTCCGGCGGGACTCCCAGGAGCGGACGGGACGGCTCAGCGCTGCTCCGCCTCGATCGTCTCGAGGTGGGCGGCGACACCGGCACGGCGGGGCGAGCGGGGCGGGAGGACGCGCAGGAGCTCCCGCCACACCTCCGCGTCGTCACGGCCGTCGGGGCCCTCCGCCCAGGCGAGGAGGGTCGCGGGCGCCGCATCGGCGAGGACGCTCGCCCGCACCCGCAGGCGCAGCTCGGCGGCGATCGCCCGGATCCCCGGCGCCTCGGACGAGGGCAGCGGCGCGCCCCGGTAGGCGTCCAGGGCGAGGCGGTGGGAGCCGCGGTCGAGCAGGCCGAGCACCTGGCGGGCGTCGAGGTCGACCGGGCTCGCCAGGCGGTAGGGGCGCGAGAGGGGCACCAGGCGCGGGAGGGTCGGCTCGAGCGCGCGGCGCAGCCGCACCATCTCGGCGCGGACGGTGACCACCGCGTCGTCCCGGCCGTGGAGCAGGAGGGCGAGCTGCTCGGCCGAGAGCCCGGCCCGATGCCAGGCGAGCAGGGTCAGGATCTCGGCGTGCCGGCTGCTGAGCTCGAGCGTCGCTCCGGCGGCCGTCACCAGGCCCGTCTCGCGCCCGAGGACGCGCAGGCTCGGCGCCCGGGCCGCCGCCGTGCTCCGTGCAGCGGGCCGCCGCGGGCGCAGGAGCCGCTGCACCATCAGCTCGCTCTCGACGGCGGCGGCGGTCGCCTCCATCAGCGGGAGGGTCTGCGGGGCGACGACGTCGGCGCCGCCGGTGATGTCGATCACTCCGAGGATCTCGTGCGTCTCGGGGTCGTGCACGGGGACGGCGGTGCAGCTCCACGGGTGCACGAGCGAGGCGAAGTGCTCGGCGCCGTGGATCTGCACGCCGTGATCGAGCACGAGGGCCGTCCCCGGCGCGGACGTCCCGACGTCGGGCTCGGCCCACGCCGCGCCCTCGACGAACGACATCCCCTCGGCGAGGCTCTTGAGGTGCTGGTCCCCGTCGATCCAGAGCAGCCGCCCGAGCGCGTCGCCCACCGCGACGAGCACGCCGCTGTCCTCGTCGGCGTCGCGCACCAGCAGGCGGCGGATGACCGGGAGGACCGAGGCGAGCGGATGCCCGGTGCGGTACTCGCGGAGGTCGTCGCCCGAGAACGAGAGCGGCGCCGTCAGCCGGTCCGGATCGAGGCGCCGCCGCCGTGCGCGCTCCCACGACTCCTCGACCAGCGCGCGCCGCCGACCGCTGCCAGGGCGGGCCAGCCACGGGTTGGTCATGCGCTCCGCCTCGTCGTCGGGTCGGTGGGAGTCGACGCTACTCCGCGGAGCGCGGCGGCGCCTCTCTCCGCGCACCGGAACGGCGGCGCCCCCGCACCGCCAGCAGCAGCACCGCCGCCACCAGCACCGCGACGCCCAGGACGGCTCCCGCGGTCAGCCGCTCGCCCAGCACCGCCACGCCGAGGAGAGTCGCGGTCGCCGGCTCCAGGAGGGTGAGCGTCGAGACGGTCGCCGCGGGAAGCGCTCGCAGGCCGCGCGCGAAGAAGGTGTAGGCCACGGCGACCGTCACCACTCCGAGCCAGAGCACGGCCGGGATCGAGCCGGAGAGCCGCGACGGATCGCCCAGCAGCAGGAACGGGAGCGCGAGCAGCGCCGCGGCTCCGAACTGGGCTCCCATGGCGGCGACGGGGCTGAGCCCGCGCTCGAGCAGCAGCTTGCTGCAGACGGCGTAGAGCGCGTAGGAGGCGCCGGCGCCGGCCGACGCGGCGAGGCCGGGGAGTGTCACGCCGCCGGATCCGCCTCCGCTGAGGAGCACCACGCCGACCGCGGCGAGCGCGGTCGAGGCGAACCAGCGCGGGCTCGGCGTCGTCCGCAGGACGAGCCACTCCAGCAGGCCGGTGAAGGCGGGAGCGGAGCCGAGGGCGACGATCGTTCCGACCGCGACGCCGTTCTGCGCGGTGCCGGTGAAGAAGGCGGGCTGGTACGCGGCGACACCGACCGCTCCGAGCACGACGAGCAGCACGACGGCGCGGGTCGGGCGGGAGCGGCTCCGCCGGCGCAGAGCCTCCACGCCGAGGAGAGCGGCCAGCAGGGCGCCGCCGAGGACGATGCGCGCCGCCCCGAGGAGGAGCGGATCGACGCCCGCCGCTCCGAGGGCCTGGGCTGTACCCGTCGTGCCGAAGCAGACGGCGGCGAGGAGGACGGCGCCGATCGCCGAGGTCCGGGCCCCGCTCATCCCGCCCCGCTCCCCCGGCCGCCTGATGACCGGCTCCCAGTGTCCCAGGGATGGGCGCGTGCTCTTCCGCCTCTCGCACCGGGGGCCCAGGATGGAGGGACCGGACTAGCGGAGGAGCACGACGTGGGCATCGCGGAACCGTTCGACCTCGAGGACCACCACCGCAGCGCGCACGGCGCCCTGCGCGAGCACTTCTCGGTGCGCGAGTTCGAGGAGGTGCCGCTGGACCGCGAGGCCATCGTCGCCACCGCGTACCTGCGGGCGATCGAGCACGCCACCGTGGCCCGGGTGCTCCCCCTCGCGCGCGCCCACCCCGACGAGCAGGTCCGCGCGTTCGCGTCCGTCTGGGCCGCCGAGCGGCACCGGATCGCCGACGCCCTGGGCGACGTGCTCGCGGCCTCGCCGCAGATCCGCGGCATCGACGTCCGCCCGCCGGAGCCGACGGTGAGGTCGCGCCCGCTCCTCGACCGCGCCGCGGCCTCCCTCGCCGGCCCCGTCGCGCTGGCCCTCGCGGTGGACGCCCGGGTCGCGGTGCACGGCTACCGCCGGCTCGCCCGGCTCTCGCTGCACCCCGAGATGGAGCGCCTCGCCGAGACGGTCACGGGCATCCTCGAGCGGCAGGCCGACTTCTTCACGGTGCACGCGGCGGGACGCCTCGGACGCCCGCTGCCGCGCCGGGTGCAGGCGGCCGGCCTGCTCGCCGTGCTGCGCCTCCCGATCGGCGAGGCCGACCTGCCGGAGGCTCTCGCCCGCGAGGGCCGGGAGCTCGTCTTCGGCCGGGACGACGGCGGACTCGACGGGATCGACGCGGGCGTCGTCGCGGCGTTCGCGCTGCCCTGCACGGCGGCCCGGCGGCTCGTGCACCCGTACCGGCCGGTGTCGATCCGTGCCGCGCACCGCCTCGGACGGCTCGCCGCCGACACCCGCGCCGCCGTCACGACCCTGCTGGAGCAGGTGCGCGAGTAGCGGCGGCGCTCAGCCCAGCAACTCGCGCACGTCCTCGGCGGTGATCCCGCCGGTGGCCGCCGCGCCGTCGTCCGACATGACCGCGGCGAAGAGCGCGGCCTTCGCCTCCTTGAGGGCCATCACCTTCTCCTCGATCGTGTCCTTCGCGACCAGGCGGTAGACCATGACCGAGCGGGTCTGGCCGATGCGGTGCGCGCGGTCGACCGCCTGCGACTCGGTGGCGGGGTTCCACCACGGGTCGAGCAGGATGCAGTAGTCGGCCTCGGTGAGGTTGAGCCCGAAGCCGCCGGCCTTGAGCGAGATCAGGAAGACGCCCGCCGCGCCCGAGCGGAACCGCTCGATGACCTCGTCGCGCTTCTTCGTCGCTCCGTCGAGGTAGGCGTACTCGATGCCCGCCGCGTCCAGCCGCCCGCGGACCCGGCCGAGGAACCGCGTGAACTGGCTGAACACCAGCACGCGGTGCCCCTCGCCGAGGGCGTCGCCCAGCAGCTCGTCGAGCAGGTCGAGCTTGGTCGAGGGCACGCTCTCGTGCGCCTCGTCGACCAGTGCCGCGTCGAGCGCGACCTGGCGCAGCACGGTCAGCGCGCGGAAGATCGCGAAGCGGTTCTTCTCGAAGTCGCCGATCAGGCCCAGCACGCGCTGCCGCTCCCGCGCCAGGTACGTGTCGTAGACCTTCCGCTGCTTCGGGCCGAGCTCGACTTCGAGGGTCTGCTCCTGCTTGGGCGGCAGCTCCTTGGCGACGAGCTCCTTGGTACGCCGCAGCATCAGCGGGCGGATGCGCCGCCGCAGCTGCGAGAGCTTCTCGCTGTCGGCCTCGCGCTCGATCGGCTTCTGGTAGAACTCGACGAACCCGGCGGGCGAGGGGAACAGGCCCGGAGCGACGATCGACAGCAGCGACCAGAGCTCCATCACGTTGTTCTCCATCGGCGTTCCCGTGATGGCGAGCTTGAAGGGCACGTCGAGCCGGCGCGCGAGCTGGTGCGTCGCCGACTGGCGGTTCTTGACGAACTGCGCCTCGTCGAGGAGGAGCCCCGACCACTGGATGCCCGAGTACGACTCGTAGTCGAGCCGGAACAGGGCGTAGGAGGTGACGACCAGCTCGGCCTCGCCGATGACGCTGGAGAGCGCCTTCCGCTTCTTCTTCGACGTCTCGTCGATCCCGACGACGCGGAGGTCCGGGGCGAAGCGCTTGGCCTCGCCGACCCAGTTGGGCACCACGCTGGTGGGCGCGACGACGAGGAACGGGCGCGGCGAGGTGCCCGCCTCCGCGGCCGCGGCGCGCTGCTCCTGCATCACCCGGGTGACCAGGGCGAGGGACTGCACGGTCTTGCCCAGGCCCATGTCGTCGGCGAGCACGCCGCCGAGCTGGTTGTCGTAGAGGAACGAGAGCCAGTCGTAGCCGAGCTGCTGGTAGGGCCGCAGCTCCACGGCGAAGCCCTCGGGCAGGACCCGCGACTCCAGCGCACCGGTCGCGGTGAAGCCGGAGAGCCCCTCCACGGAGCGGCGCCACGCGGCGGCCTGCGCCTCCACGACGCCCAGCTCGACCAGCTCGTCCCAGAGGGAGGACTGGAACCGGCTGATCCGCAGGGTCTCGCCGGGGTCGTCCGAGAGCTCGCGGGCCTCGGCGATCAGCTCGCGGAGGCGGCCGAACCGCTCGTCGTCGAGGGCGAAGTAGACGCCGCTGGGCAGCACCATGTACTCGTCGCCGCGGGCGAGCGCGAGGAAGATCTCGGCCAGCGGGACCGCCTCGTCGTTGACGGTGACGGAGATCTCGAGGTTGAACCAGTCGCGGCTGTCGGGCTGGGCGACGGTCTGCACGGCGACCACGGGCGCGGTCTGCGCCTCGCGGTACTCGACGCGCTCGCCGATCTCCTCGATCTCGACGGTGCCCAGCTCGCGGAGCCGCTCGACCTCGCCGGTGAGGAAGCCGACGGTCTGCATGCCGCGCAGGTCGAAGGTGGGGCGCAGGCGCCTGCTCGACGGGGACACCAGGGCGGGCGTCGACTCCGGGTCGAGACCCGCTCCGACGAGGGAGTCGAGGATCCGCTGCTCGGCCTCGGGGTCGCGGTAGCCGGCGTCCTCGCCGACCCGCAGCGGGAGCCGCTCGGCGTCCACGCCGCCACGCGCTCCCTCCACTCCGTAGCGCCACCACCACGAGCCGCGCAGGCCCGCGCCGTCGGTGTGCTCGAGGGTGAGGCCGAGGCGCGGCTCGGGCACCGCCGGCGCCTCGAAGGAGCCGTCGCGGGAGACGATGTCGAACAGCCGGTGCAGCCGCTGGTAATGCTCGGTGAGGAACGCCGACTCCTCGGCCACCGGGATGCGGATGGCCTCGCGGCTCCAGAGGAACGTGCGCGCGGAGGACAGCAGCGGCGCGGCGAACGGGATGAGCGTGACCGGGCGGGCGCGCATCTCGTCGCCGCCCTCCCACGTGTAGAGGCCGACGGCCGGGTCGCCGATGAAGCCGAACTCCTCGGGCGCCGGGTGGTCGCCGATCGCGACGAGCGAGCGCAGCTCGAGGCCGGCGGCGGTGCGCGTGACGTCGATGGAGGCGGTGGCCGTCGTGTCGAGGATCTTCAGCGGCGTCTGGTCGCGGTCGCCCATCACCAGGCCGATGCCCGCGCGGACGGCGCCGTGCAGTGCCGCCCAGATCGCCTCGCTCCGGCACTGGTCGAGGTAGAGCCAGGTGTCGGGCGAGTAGTAGCTGGAGGCGCTGTGCCCGGAGAGCAGGCCCTGCATCTCGCGGATCACGTCGATCTGGCGCTCGTCGTAGTCGTGGCTGTAGTGCAGGTAGCCGAGGTCGCGCCAGCTGGTGCCGGTGCGGACCCAGCGGTCGCGGTCGCCCATCCGCACCGGGCGCACGCCCAGGCGCGGGCGCGGCTCGGGCGGCGGCCGGTAGGAGTTGTAGCGGCCGGGCGGGCGACGCACGGGCTCGCCGGGCAGCAGCTCGAACTGCAGGCCGAGCGGGATGCCGGTGTGGGAGCGCTCCGCCCCGGCGAGGAGCGGGGCGAGCGCGCTGCGCCACTCCGGGACGGCGTCGACAGCGGCCTCGCCCGGGAAGGGACCGGCCACTCCGCCCTCGCGCTCGCGGCGCAGGGCCTCGATCAGGACGGCGGCGACGTGCTTGCACTCGTGCTTGACCGGGCAGCTGCAGGCGCCGCCGAGGAGGGTCCAGTGCTCGCCCTCGTCGCGGAGCTGCACGCTCACGGCGTACGGCGAGCGCCCGGATCCGCGGACCTGGCCGAAGAGGCGGGTGCGGCCGCCGAACCACTGCAGCTCGCGCACGCGGCCCTCGTCCGCGTACGCGGTGCCCTTCTCGACGGCGGCGGTTCCGACGAGGGCGCGGATGTCCTGCTCGGAGAAGGGCTCGTGGCCGGCGGTCACCGGCCCGGGTGCGGCCGACGGCAGCACCTCACCGGGGGGACTCTGGCGGGCCATGGACCTCACGCTCTCCGCGCTCGAACGAGCGCATCCGTCTATTCAACCCGATTCCGGAGGCGCTGCGAGCCGCGGGCCGGGATCCGTGGAGGACGCACGGCCGTCCCTACGATGGAGGGATGCCCCGTCTGGCCGTCGTCTCGGCGCACACCTCCCCGCTCGAGCAGCCGTCGACGGGCGACGCGGGCGGGATGAACGTTTACCTCGCGGCGGTGCTCCCGGAGCTGGCGGCGCTCGGCTGGGAGATCGAGGTGCTGACCCGCGGCGAGGGCGTCCGGATGCTCGCGCCGGGTGTGCGGGTGGTCGGCGTGCCGGTGCCGGCGGGCGACAAGTACGCGCTGGCGGCCGCGGCGCCGGAGTTCGCGCGCGCCGCGGAGGGGGCCGACGTCGTGCACTCGCACTACTGGGTGTCGGGCCTCGCGGGGGCACTCACCGGCAGGCCGCACGTGCACTCGATGCACTCGGGCTCGCTCGCGAAGAACGCCCGGCTCGCCCCGGGCGACGTCGCGGAGCCGCAGCAGCGGATCGACGCGGAGCGCTCCGTGCTCGCCTCCGCCGACGCGATCGTGGTGGCGGGCGCCTCGGAGCGGGAGGACGTCGTCAGCGGGTACGGCGCGGATCCGGACCGGGTCGTCGTGGTGCCCCCCGGAGTCGACGCGCGGTTCCGCCCGGGCGGCGGCGAGCGCTCCGGAGTCGTCCTGGTCGGCCGGGTGCAGCCACTCAAGGGCCAGCTGCTGGCGGTCGAGGCGCTCGCGAGAATCGCGCCGGCGGAGCGGCCGGTGCTGCGGCTGGTGGGCGGGGCGGCACCGGGCCGGGAGTCGTACCTCGACGCGGTGCGCGCCGCGGCGGCTCCGCTGGGAGACCGCGTGCTGATCGAGGGGGCCGCCGACCGCGACCAGGTGGCGGAGCGGCTCCGGAGCGCGCAGCTGGCGCTCGTGCCCTCGGCGGCCGAGACCTTCGGGCTGATCGCGCTCGAAGCGGCCGGCAGCGGCACTCCCGTGCTCGCGCGCAGGACGACCGGCCTGGTGGACGCGGTGCGCGACGGCGGAAGCGGCGTGCTGCTCGACTCCGACTCCCCTGCGGCGTGGGCCGAGGCGATCCTGACCCTGCTGGGCTCGCCCGGCGAGCTGGCGCGACTCGGCCGCGGCGGCGTCGACTGGGCGGCCGCCCACTCCTGGCCGGCCGCCGCCGCCCGGCTGGACGCCGTCTACCGCGGCCTGTCGGCCCGCTGAGGGAACCCCGGACCGTCGAGGGACCCCGCTCCGCCGGATTACCTCGACGGGTCGGGGCTCCCTCGATGCAGGGAGGGGGTCAGTCGGCGATGGCGGGGGCCCCGGGGTCGAGGCGGGCGCCGCGGGTGGAGCGGTACCAGGGCGCGAGGCGGTCGGGCGAGACGGCGACCATCGCGGCGCCCGTGAATCCGGCGTCGTTGCCGAAGCGGGCGGGGACGATCTCGGTGCCGATGTCGAGGAAGCGGGCGAACTCGTCGAAGACGTGCGCCGCCGCGCCGCCGATCACGAACAGCTGCGGCGAGAGCAGCATCTCGAGGTGCCGGTAGTAGACGCTGAGGCGACCCGCCCACTCCTCGAGGGTGATGCCCTCGCGGCGGACGGCCGAGAAGCCGACCTGCGGCTCGAAGTCGGGACCGTCGATGTGCAGGTGACCGAGCTCGGAGTTGGGGATCACCACGCCCTCGTGGACGAGCGCCGTCCCGATGCCGGTGCCGAGGGTGGTCAGCAGGAGGAGGCCCTCGCGTCCGCGCATCGCGCCGAACTCGCGCTCGGCGACCCCCGCCGCATCCGCGTCGTTGACGACGACGACGTCGACCCCGGTCGCCTCCGAGAGGAGGGCCTGCGCGTCGAGCCCGACCCAGCGCTGCGAGACGTGGGTGGTCTGGCGGACGACGCCGCCGCGGACGATCCCGGGGAAGCCGACGCCGACGGGCGTGCCTGCGATCGGCGAGACGTCGCGGACGATGCCGGCGATCGCCTCGGCGAAGTCCTCGGGCTCCTTGCCCAGCGGGTTCGCGACCGCGAAGCGGCGAGCCGCCCGCTCACCGGTGGTGACGTCGACGAGGGACGCCTTGATCGACGTCCCCCCGATGTCGACGCCGACGGCGAAGCGCGGGAGGAGGCCGTCGTGGGGCTGGGTCACGGATGCTCCGTCTGCAGTGGTGGGCGAGTGCGGGGACTCGCGAAACGGTCGGCCCGTCGGATCCGGGATCGCGACGAGCCGAAGGCGATTCTACGAGCCGTCAGGTGCGCGCGGGCTCCGAGAGGGCGCGGAGGACGAAGTCGATCACCGGCTCGTAGAGGTGGACGGCCAGCCCGTCGTCGATCGGGACGACCACCTCGATCGAGCCCTGCGCCTCGGCGACGAACACCGCCGGGTCGTTGCAGTCGGCGATCGCGATGACCGGCAGCCCCCGCCGGCCGGCCGCGCCCGCGAAGCCGTGGTCGGCGACGACCAGGTCGGGGCGGATGCCGAGCTCGTCGAGGCGGTCGAGCAGCGCGTCCATCGGCTCCGGCGAGTGCGTGTGCTGCAGCCCTCCCCCGCGGTAGACGCAGGTGACCCCGCCGGTGCACCACAGGGCCTGGTGCTCGTCCGCGAGAGGCACGCGGATCCCGTCGAGGGCGGCGAACGGGAGCGCATTCACGTCGATCACGCGAGCGCCCCGTTCCGTCGCGGCAGCAGCGAAGCGGCGGTAGACGTCCATCAGGGTCGCGGGGTGCGCGGTGGCGAACAGGAGGAGCGCCCCCTCGCGGACAGCGGCGGCGAACCGGTCGCGGTAGCGGGCGAGACCCGCGACCGTCAGGCGGGCGTCGATCCGGTCCTGCCCGCTCTCGAAGGAGGGGTCGGTGCTGATCCCCACGCGCTCCCCCATCAGGGCGAGCAGGCTCTCGAGCGTCCAGTGCTCGGCCACGTCCACCCCGTAGAGGTGCGCGGGCTCGCGGGCGGCGAGGCCGCGGAGGTTGCCGAGGTTGCTCGCGCGGCCGGTGAGGACGTCCCCTGCGAGGAGGGAGGAGTCGAGGTACGCCTCGAGCTCGGAGTCGGGACGCGGCATGCGGGACCTCTCGATCGACGGGGAGCTCCCAGGCTACGGGCAGTTCAGGTGTTGACATCCGATCCGTCGCCGATATATCGTTACTGCATCGCCGACAGATCGGGAGCAGCCGCTCCCGACGGGCGACCGGATCCGATCGAAAGGGATCCCCTCACGGCAGAGAGCAGCACACCCATGAACTCCAGGACCTTCTTCTCCGACGACCGCCGCGACTCCTGCGACGGCGACCACTCCTCCCGCCACGAGCACCCCGGCCGCGGACAGCGCCGCGGACCCGGCGGTCACGGCCGCGGCTTCGGGCCCGGCTTCGGCTTCGGCCCGGGCTTCGGCCCCGGCTTCGGCGGCCCCTTCGGCCGCGGCGGAGGACGCGCCCGACGCGGTGACGTCCGCGCGGCCCTCCTCTCCCTCCTCTCCGAGAAGTCCTCGAACGGCTACGGCCTGATCAAGGCCATCGCCGAGAAGACGAACGGATCGTGGCATCCCAGCCCCGGCTCCGTCTACCCCACCCTCCAGCAGCTCGTCGACGAGGGCCTCATCACGGCCGTCGGCGAGGGCCGCGGCACCGAGTACCAGCTCACGGACGCGGGCGGCACCTACGTGCGCGAGCACGCCGACGAGCTCGACGCGGCCTGGGAGGCCACTCCCGGCGCGAGCGACGCCGATCGCGCCTTCATGGAGAACGTCGGCAAGCTGATGGGCGTCGTGCAGCAGTTCCGCGGAGCGACCGAGGCGCAGCGCGCCGCCGCGTCCGCCAAGCTCGACGAGACCCGTCGCGCGCTGTACCTCATCCTCGCCGACTGACCTCGGCTCCCCTCCCGCGATCCGTCGCGGGAGCCCCGGTCGGACGGGACCCCCTCGCCTCGGCGACGGAGTCCCGTCCGTTCCGTCGTCTCCGGAGCCGGCGCCTCAGCGGGCGGCGGACAGGCGCGCCAGACCCTCGTCGAGGGTGACCGACGGGCTCCACTGCAGATCGGCGCGCGTGCGGCGCTGGTCGAACCAGTGCGCGGTCGAGAGCTGCTCGGCGAGGAAGCGGGTCATCGGCGGCTCATCGGCGCCGGGCCGCACGGCCCACACGCGCTCGACGAGTGATCCCGCGACGCGGGCGACGGAGGCAGGGACGGACCAGCGCGGCGGCTCGACGCCCGAGGCGCGGCAGATCCCGGCGAGCAGCTCGGCGACGGGGCGCGGCTCGCCGTTGGTGACGACGTAGGAGCGGCCGTGCACCTCCTCCGCCCGCCCGAGAGCGGCGACGATCGCCGAGGCGGCGTTGTCGATGTAGGTGGAGTCGATCAGCGCCTGGCCGTGCCCGAGGAGCGGCAGCCGGCCGGCGCGCGCCCGCTCGACGATGCGGGCGACGAGCTGTGTGTCGCCCGGACCCCAGACCAGGTGCGGGCGCACGGCGACCACCGCGAAGCCGGGGGCGTCGGCCGCCAGCGCCAGCAGCTCGGCGCGGGCCTTGGTGCGCGCGTAGTCGCCGCGGGCGCGGTCCGGATCGGCGGGCTCGGCATCGTCGCCGGTGATCGAGGAGCCGGAGTGGGCGACGGAGGGCGACGAGATCTGGACGAAGTGGCTCACGCTGGCGCGGGCGGCGGCGGCGAGCAGACGCCGGGTGCCGTCGATGTTCACGCGGTCGAAGTCGCCAGGATCGCCGGCGAGCGAGACCTTCGCGGCGAGGTGCACGACGCCCTCGGCCGCGTCGACCGCCTCCTCGACCGCGCGCGGATCCGCCAGCGAGCCCCGCGCCTCCTCGACGCCCGCGACCCCGGAGGGCCGGCGCTGGAAGGTGCGGACCTCGTGCCCCTGGGCGACGAGGCCCGCGGCCACCGCACCGCCGAGCAGGCCGCTCGCGCCGGTGACCAGGACCCTCACGGAGCCACCATCGGGCCGCCGGCGAGCACGCCCTCGGCCCAGCGCGAGAGCGCGGCCCGGTCGATCTTGGAGTTGTGGCGGATGTCGGTGGGCAGCGCCGGGACGACGAGAACCGCGGCGACGGGCCGGGCGACGGCCGCGCGCACCTCGGCGGCGAGGGCCTCCTCGGCCAGCACCACGCGGCGCGCGCCCGAGCGCAGCTCGACCACGGCGACCAGCTGCGCGACTCCGCGCGGGCCGGCTCCGACGATCGCGGCGCGGGCGACCGAGGCCACGCGCGCCTCGATCCGCTGCTCCGGTCCGACCGGCGTGACCACGCCGTCGGGAGTGACGACGACGTGCGGCATGCGGCCCTCGACCCAGAGGCGGCCGGCGGAGTCGATCCGCCCGACGTCCCCGGTGCGGTGCCAGCGCTCGCCCGGGACGGCGCCGACGCGGGCGGCACGGTCGGTGAGCCAGAGGCGCTCGTAGTGGTCCTCGACGTGACCGGCCGAGACGACGATCTCGCCGGTCGTGCCGGTGATCTCCTCCGGCTCGTCCGCGGCGCGGCCGTCGGCGTCGAGCGGGGCGATCCGCAGCCGGACGCCCGCGGCGGGCACGCCCACGCAGACGCCTCCGCGCGGATCGTCATCGGCGGCGGCCTCGCGGATGCCCTCCAGCGACGCGTCGGTGAGCAGCAGCCCCTCGGTCATGCCGTAGGGAGTGCGGGCGGAGGCGTTCGGCATGAGCGCCTGCGCCTCGCCGAGCAGTCCCGCCGAGACGGGGGCGCCGGCCGAGAGGAAGGTGCGCACGCCGGCGAGGGCCCGGTGGTCGTCGGCGTCGAGCGCGCCGGCGGTGGCCACGACGTTGGCCAGTGCGGCCGGCGAGAGGAACAGCACGGTCGCGTCGACCCGGGCGGCGGCCGCGGCGACGGCGGCCGCGGTGAGCGTTCGGGGCGCGGTGACGTCCATGTCCGGAGTCGCGGAGCGCGTGCCCAGCGCGGGGCCCAGCAGAGCGAACGGCGCGAAGCCCGCGACGAGCCCTGTGCCCGGTCCGATCCCGTACTGGCGGGCGAGCGCGTCGCGGACGCCGGCGAGCTGGCGGTGCGTGTAGACGACGCCCTTGGCGGGGCCGGTCGAGCCGGAGGTGAACAGGATCGCGGCCACGGCGTCGGCGGCGGGCGCCTCGCCCAGCGCCTCCGGGTCGGCGGCCAGCTCGGCGCGGCCGAGCTCGATCAACTGCCCGAGCGAGGTGTCGACCCCGAGGGCCGAGGCGGAGGCGCGGGGCAGGGTCTGCGTCGAGACCCGGCCGCCGGGCCAGCGGAGGGCCCGCGCGACGGTGAGGCCGGGCAGGGCGCCGACCACCAGATCCGGCCAGGCACCGCGGACCGCGCGGGTGAGACCGCGCAGGCCCAGGCCCGCGTCGGCGACGACCACGACGGCTCCGATGCGCAGGCACGCGTAGAGCAGCGCCGTCAGGTCGGCACCGGGCGGCACGAGGAGCGAGACGCGGTCGCCCGGGGAGACGCCGGAGGCGCGGAGCCCGGCGGCGAGCTCGCGGACCCGCTGCGAGAGCAGGCGCCACGAGACCGAGCGGGGCCCGCCGCCTCCGGGAGGCGCCATCTCGACCAGGGCGAGCGAGTCGTCCTGCGCGTTGCGGTCGAGGTGCGCCCAGAGCGGCTCGACCGGCGCGGTCGGGCGGCGGACGTCGGGGGCGGGGTCGCCGCCGAACGGCTCCTCGCCGTCGGAGAGGTCGCCCAGCCAGGTGAGGACGGCGGACGAGTAGTCGACGTCCTCGGCCACCAGGTGGCCTGCTCCCTCGTAGCGGTGGACCTGCGCGTGCGGGAGGCGGTCGACGAGGTCGTCGAGGTAGCGGTCGGAGAAGATCGGGTCCAGCGGGCCCCAGAGCATCAGGGCCGGCGTCGTCAGGGCGCTGACGCCTTCGGCGATGCGCTGCAGCTCCGGGTCGCTCGGGTGCGCGGAGTCGACCGGGATGTCGGCGACGAAGCCGCCCACTCCGCCGCGGCGCGAGGCGGACCGGTAGGGCGCGCGGTACCCCTCCTTTACCGCGGAGGGCAGCGCCGGGTGCCCCAGCGCGAGGGTCGTCTCGAGGAAGGCCGGCGTGCCGACCGTCGAGGCGCCGAGCACGCCCGACGCGAGCGCGAGCCGGAGCGGGGCCGGGATCGGCTCGTCGGCGCTCTGGTGGATCGCGGTGTTCAGGAGCATCGTGGCGCGCAGCTGCTCCGGGTGGTCGACCGCCCAGCCCAGCGAGACGACTCCGCCCCAGTCGTGGCCGAGGGTGACCACGTCGTCGAGGCCGAGCACGTCGGTGAGGTTGGCGAGCTCGCGCACGCGGTCGGCGAGCGTGTGCAGGGCGCCGGTCCGCTCGGAGAAGCCCATCTCGAGCTGATCGACAGCGACCACCCGCCAGGCGGGGCCTCCGCGGCGGGCGGACTCGAGCGTGGCGGCCGCGAGGCGGCGCCAGAGGTAGGACCAGGTGGGGTTGCCGTGCACGCAGAGGACGGTGCCGACGGGCTCCGTGCCGAGGGCCTCGCCCGTGTCGAGCAGGTGCCAGCGGCGCGGCACGCCCTGGGCGTCCGGAGCGTCGACGAGGCGCGACCACGCGGGATCGAGCCCGTCGAGCCCGGCCGGGGGCAGCTGCGCCGCGGCCGTGGAGCCGAGCGCTCCGCGGATCCGCTCGGCCGGGTGGGGCGCGCTCACCAGGCGATCTCGAGCATCGCGGTGTTGATGCCCGAGCCCACTCCGATGAGCAGCACCCGGTTGCCCGGCTGCAGGGTCTCGGCCTCCTGGGCCAGGGTGATCGGGATCGACGCCGGGCCGACGTTGCCGAGGGTGGGGTAGGTCGTGGGGACGCGGCTGCGGTCGATGCCGACGGCTTTCACCAGGGCGTCGGTGTGGACGTCCGACACCTGGTGCGTGATGTAGCGGTCCATCCCGCTCCAGTTCCAGTCGCGGGTGGCCTCCTTCCACGCCGAGAGGACGAGCTCCATGCCGCCCTTGAGCAGCGCCTTCGCGTCCGTGAACATGCCGTCGACGCTGCCGACGCAGAGCTCGTTGAACTGCGTGGCCGCGCGGGTGATGCCGCCGAGGATGCGGTGGCCCTTGGGGTGCTCGTCGGCCGGGCCGAGGACGGCCGCGGCCGCGCCGGAGCCGAGAGTCAGGCTCGCGAACTCGCTCATGAAGTCCTTGCGCTTGACGCCCTCGCGGCTCAGGCGCTCGATGGTGTTGACCTGGATCTCGTCGGCGTCCTCGCCGTCGATGATGAGCGCGTAGCGGATCTGGCCGGAGTCGATCAGCTGCGCGGCGAGGGTCATGCCGTTGACGAAGCCGAGGCACGCGTTCGCGATGTCGAAGTTGATGGCCGACGAGGGCAGGCCGAGCCCGTGGTGCAGGCGCACGGCTACCGAGGGCTCGAGGTGCTTGCGGGTCACCGACGTGTTGATGATCAGGCCGATCTGGTCGGCGCGGACGCCGGCCTCGGCGAGAGCGCGCTTGCCCGCGTCGATCGCCGCTCCGTCGAAGCCCTGCTCGGAGCCCCAGTTGCGGCGCTCGTGCACGCCGGCGACACGCTGGAGGAGCCCGGTGGGGAGCCGCAGTCGCTTGAGCGCCGGAGCGAGCCGCGCCTCGATCTCGGCCGAGGTGGTCACGCGCGGAGCCAGCGTGGTCGCGACGGACAGCAATGCGACGTTGCGGTGCGTGGTCGTTGCGTTTCCGTCCAACGGAACTCCCTGTCGAGTTGTCGATCCTGGCATGTGCCTCCGTGATTTTACGCTGTCGTTCAGGCTGCGCTTCCTGGACGCCCGCTGGGCGGTCGCGGAACGCGTCCTCGGCGGCCCGGCGGAGGCTCTTCCCCCGGAACGACGGGCGAGGAGCCGCCGAGCCCACACGCGACGCGCGGTGTCAACCCACCCGCCGGGGCGTCAGGTCCCCATCGCCCACGGCTCGCGATCGCCGCGGAGGCGGGCGGCGAGCGCCATCGCCTGCTCGTCGGTCAGGGTCGCGACGTAGTCGACCACACCGCGCCCCCGGCCGAGCCGCTGCAGCGCGGCCGGGTCGGAGGTCGGCCGGCCGCGCTCGTCCGACGGGAGCCAGTCGGGGTGGTCGGCGCGCAGGCGGAAGTAGCCGTCGGTCGCGAGCTCGATCAGGTCGAGCAGCTTCTGCGGAGCCCGCGAGCCGTCGCGCGGATCCTCCAGCCAGGCGTCGAGGTGGGTCACCAGCGTCTCGAGCACCTGCGACTGGCCGCGCTGGTAGGTGGCGAAGTCCGGCCGGTCGATCACGAAGCGCGTGTGCACGAACTTCAGCACGGCCACGTCGTGCCAGGCGTCGGGGAGGAGGGAGAGGTGGCCCGAGCGGACGTTCGGCTCGGCGAGCACCACCACGGAGCGCTGCAGGCGGCCGATCCAGGAGGAGACGAAGGCCTCGATCGCGCGCTCGGTGCGCGTCGATCCGTCGAACGGGAGCGAGAGGAGCCCCTCGACCAGCTCGGTCGACACCCGCTCCACGGAGGCGCGGAAGTGCTCGTCGCTCGCGATCCACGGGTCGCGGGCCACGAGCCTCCGGCGGAGCATCTCGAGCGAGTGCCCGGGGGCGCGCGCCCACAGCTCCTCGGCGTCGAGGGCGGCGAGCGCGTTCTGCTCGCGGAGGAAGGCGCGGAACTCCACGGCGACGGCCGCCTGCTGCAGCACTCCCGCGCGGTAGAAGTCGTCGAGGTCGTGCAGCGAGTAGGCGATGTCGTCGGCGACGTCCATCACCGAGCACTCGAGGGTCTGCTGCCAGGGGGCGATCGCGGCGAAGCCGGAGCGGGCGTCGAGCAGGTCGTCGAGGTCGAGCGTGTACGCCGAGAACTTCGGCGGTGCGGTCTCCCACCGGCTGGCGGTCGAGCCGCGGGGCAGCTCGGTCGGGTCGGCGGAGTCGATGCCGGGGCGGTGGACCGTCCGCCCCCACGGGTACTTGAGCACGGCGGCACGGGAGGCGGCGGTGAGGTTCAGCCCCACCTCCACCGTCTCGCAGACGTCGAGCTCGGAGAGGATCCGGAACGACTGCGCGTTGCCCTCGAAGCCCTCCGCGAGCCCCAGCCGCTCGCGCGCGAGCCGGTCGAGCGCCTGCTCGCCGAGGTGGCCGAACGGAGGGTGGCCGAGGTCGTGCGCGCTGGCCGCGGCCTGCACGACCACCGGGTCGCAGCCGCCGAGCCGCTCGACCAGCTCGCGCTGGGCGGGATCGGTGGTGGTCAGCTGCATCGCGATCGCGCGAGCGACCGCGGTGACCTTGATCGAGTGCGTGAGCCGGTTGTGCACGACCTGGCCGACGCCCGAGGGCGAGATGACCTGGGTCACCGCGGAGAGTCGGGCGAAGTACGGCGAGAAGCGGATCCGCTCCAGGTCGACGCGGTACTCGGGGTACTCCTCGCCGGTGGCGAACCGGTCGACCGGCTCGGGGATGCGCCGGTCGCGGCGGTGGTCGTGCGGGGCCGAGGCCCGCGGGGCCGTCGTCTCGGGGAGTGCCGGCTCGCTCATGGCTTCACCCTAATCAGGGGCGCGGGGGCGGAGGGACCGCGCCGCTCCGGCGGTCGGCGTCGCTCCTCCGGTCGGCGTCGCTCCTGCGGCGAGACACCGCGTCCGCCGGCGAGGCACCGCGGGGACGGCGGCGCCTCGGGGAGCGCACGAACACCTCGGCGGTCCGGTGGGCGAGGCCGGCGCCTCGGCGGACGCCGGGACGCCCCGCGGCAGCCCGGCCGACGGGCGAACAGAAGACGGGGGGCGCGGACTCCCGTCAGGCGGACTGCTCGCGCGGAGCGACGGCGAGGTGCACGGCCGCGGCGACGACCGCGCCGAGGACGTAGGCCGCGATGTCGAGCCAGGAGAAGGTGGTGCCGACGACGAGGCGGAGCGGCGCCCACAGCTCGACCAGGCGCGCCGCGACTCCGATCGCCTGCAGCTGCTCCATCGCGATCGACCAGGCCAGCGCGATCCCGGCAGCCGTCACGCCCGGGATGCGCGGCAGGAGCACCGCGATCAGCAACGCCACCAGCACGACGTAGGCCACTCCGCCGGCGAGGTCGGCGAGCAGCCCCGTGAGCACGAACCGCAGCGCCAGGCCCAGGCCGAGCACGGCGACGGCCGCGAGGGCGAAGCGGAGCCGCGCCCTCACCGGGCACGCTCCTCGAGGGCGCGCTGCAGGCGGTCGAGAGCGAGGAGGAACGTGCGGTCGTCGGCCACGCGCCAGCCGAGAGCGGCCGGGGCGGCGACGACCAGGGGCACGAGGACGGTGCGCGGGCGCCGCCTCGCCGCACGCAGGACGGCGGAGGCGGGCGGCGGCGCGAGGACCGCCAGGACCAGCGCGCGGACCCGGTGGGCACCCGAGGGCGAGGTGCCGACGCCCACCGAGACGATCCGATCCCACTCGGCGATGCGCAGGGCGTCCGCGCGCTCGGCGGCGAGCTCGAGTCCGTCGCGGCCGACGGCCAGCACTGCGGCGGCGGCGGCCGGAGCGGCGGAGGCGGGTGCCGCGATCCGGCGCAGCGCCCGGGCGAGCTCGGGAGTGCGCAGGACGGCGAACCCCTCGGTGACCGCGGCGAGCGCCGCCAGCCGGCGCTGCCGCTCCGGGGCGGCCTGGCGGACCCGGGCCCGGACGGCGGCCGGGGCGGGCAGGGGCGCGGCGAGCAGCGCGGTCGGCTCGAACCGCGTGCGCGGGGGCAGCGGGACCGCCGGCGGCCTGCGCGGCGGGGGCTCGCCCCAGTGCGGCGTCGATGCGGGATCCATGCGCCCCTCCCTCCTCGCGCGGCTCCGAGCCGCCCCTGAGATCATCCCTCCTCCGCCCTCCCGCCTTGCCGAGAGGGCTCGGCGGGCTTACCATGGAGTACCCCCCGGGGGTATGCCGCGACCGGCGTGCCGACCGGACGCCCACCGGGCCGATCGACCGGATCGGACCGGACGCACCACACAGGAGGACCCATGAGCACCAGGATCGACCTCGGCCTGACCGCGAGCGGATCGACGGGAGGCTGCGGCTGCGGCGGAGGCGGCGCCTGCGCGTGCGGCGGCCACGGCGGCGCCGGCCGCTCCGACGCCGGCCACGCGGCGCAGGGCTCCCTGTCGGCCGCGTCCGTGCAGAGCTTCGGCGTCGCGGGCATGACCTGCGAGCACTGCGTCCGCAGCGTCACCGAGGAGCTCGCCGCCTACCCCGAGGTCTCGGCTGTCGACGTGTCCCTCGCCCCCGACGGGGTCTCGACCGTCACGGTCGGCTCCTCCCGGCCGCTCGGCCGCGAGGAGATCGCCGCCGCCGTCGCCGACGCGGGCTACCGCCTCGCTCCCCTGAGCTGACGTGGCCGAGACCACCGGCACCCCGCTCGAGCTCGCCATCGGAGGGATGACCTGCGCCTCCTGCGTCGCGCGGGTCGAGAAGCGCCTCGACGCGCTCCCCGGCGTCCACGCGACCGTCAACCTCGCCCTCGAGCGCGCGACGCTGACCCTCCCGCCCGGCACGACTCCGGCCGACGCGATCGCCGCCGTCGAGGCCGCGGGCTACAGCGCGACGGTCCCCTCCACCGGCGAGGCGGCTCCCGCGGAGGAGCAGGAGGAGCAGAGCGACGACGACCGGGAGCGGCGCGCCCTGCGCACCCGGCTCCGCGTCTCCGCCCTGCTCGCCGTGCCGGTGGTCCTGCTCTCGATGATCCCGCCGCTGCAGTTCGCGAACTGGCAGTGGCTGTGCCTCGCCCTCGCCTCACCGGTTGCGGTCTGGGGCGCGCTGCCCTTCCACCGCAACGCCTGGCGGGCGCTGCGGCACGGCTCCACCACCATGGACACCCTGATCAGCCTCGGGGTCAGCGCCTCCTTCGCCTGGTCGGTCTGGGCTCTGTTCCTCGGCGACGCCGGCCGGCCCGGCATGAGCATGCCGTTCGAGCTGCTGGGCAGCCGGTCCGGCCACGACGAGATCTACCTCGAGGTCGCCGCCGCCGTCCCTGTCCTCGTGCTGGCCGGCCGCTACCTGGAGGCGCGGTCGAAGCGCGACGCCGGTGCGGCGCTCCGGGCGCTCCTCCGCCTCGGCGCGAAGGACGCCGTGCGCGTCGCCGCCGACGGGCAGGAGGAGCGCGTGCCCGCGTCCTCGCTCGCCGTCGGCGACCTCCTCCGCGTGCGCCCCGGCGAGACCGTCGCCGCCGACGGCACCGTGCTCGAGGGCTCGAGCGCGATCGACGCGAGCATGCTCACCGGCGAGAGCGTGCCGGTCGAGGTCGGCCCGGGCTCGACCGTGACCGGCGGAGTGCTCAACGCCCACGGCCTGCTCACCGTCCGCGTCGACCGCGTCGGCTCCGAGACCACGCTCGCGCGGATGGGCCGCCTCGTCTCGGACGCGCAGGCCGGCAAGGCGCGCGTCCAGCGGCTCGCCGACCGCGTCTCCTCCGTCTTCGTGCCGGTCGTGGTGGTGCTCGCCCTGGCCACCCTCGCCGGCTGGCTGATCGCCGGCGCCGACCTCGCCGCCGCCGTCTCTCCCGCCGTCGCCGTCCTCGTCGTCGCCTGCCCGTGCGCGCTGGGCCTGGCCACCCCGACCGCCGTCCTCGTCGGCACCGGCCGCGGCTCCCAGCTCGGGATCCTCCTCCGCGGGCCGGAGGTGCTCGAGGCCGGGCGCCGGATCGACACGGTCGTGCTCGACAAGACCGGCACGCTCACCACCGGCGCCTTCCAGGTCGTCGAGTCCAGCGACGACGAGAGCCTGCGGTTGCTCGCCGCCGTCGAGCGCGGGTCGGAGCATCCGCTCGCCGCGGCGATCGTGGCCGGGGCCGCGCACCTCGACGTCCCCGAGGCGACCGGATTCCGCTCCAGCACCGGGTTCGGCGTGCGTGCCCGGGTCGAGGGCCGCCTGGTCGTCGCCGGCCGGCTGCGCTGGCTGGAGGAGCAGTGGGGCTTCGCGCCGGGCGGTCTCGCCGAGCGCGCCGAGCGAGCGACCGCCGAGGGCGGCACCGTCGTCGGCGTCGGCTGGGAGGGGGCGCTGCGCGGCTTCGCGGTCCTCCGCGACGAGCCGAGGCCGGAGGCGTCCCGCACCGTCCGCGCCCTGCGCGAGCGGGGCCTGCGGGTGATGGTGCTGACCGGCGACAACCCGCGGGCGGCGCAGGCCGTCGCCTCGGCCGTCGGCATCGACGAGGTCGTCGCCGAGGTGCTGCCGGAGGAGAAGCTCGCGGTGATCGAGCGCCTCCGTGCGGAGGGCCGCCACGTCGCCTTCGTCGGCGACGGTGTGAACGACGCCGCCGCGCTGGCCGCCGCGGACGTGGGGATCGCGATGGGCGCCGGATCGGACGCGGCGATCGAGGCGAGCGACATCACCCTCGTCGGCGACGACCTCGGCCGGGTGCCCGACGCCCTGCGCCTCGGGCGCCGCACCCTTGCGGTCATCCGGGGCAACCTGTTCTGGGCCTTCGCCTACAACGTGGCCGCGATCCCGCTCGCGATGGCCGGACTCCTGGGGCCGCTCGTGGCCGGCGCCGCGATGGCGTTCTCGAGCGTCTTCGTCGTGCTGAACAGCCTGCGGCTGCGGTCGTTCCGCTGAGTCCCGGCGGGCCGTCCGGAGTTCCCTCGCGGAGCTCTTGACGGCCCGCCCGCGGATGGCGAGGGTGAGCGCACGAGCCTCTTCATCACCTGCCCGGTCGACGACGTCGAGCGCGCCACCGCCTTCTACACCGCGCTCGGCTGGATCCTGAACGCCGAGATGTCCCGCGAGGACGTCTCCTGCTTCGGGATCGGTCCCGACACGTCCGTCATGCTCGCGAGCCGCGCGATGTACGAGAGCGTCGGCGCCACCGAGGAGCTGATCGGCGCCCCCGGCACCCCCTCGAAGGTGACCGTCTCGTTCGACCTCGACAGCCGCGAGGCCGTCGACGAGCTCGTCGAGCGGGCCGCCGCCGCGGGAGGCCGGATCGGCGACACCGACGACTACCCCTTCATGTACCAGCGCCAGTTCGACGACCTCGACGGCTACCACTACTCCCCGTTCTGGATGAAGCCGGGCGGCGACGCGGCGGAGTGACGGGGCGGCGCGGACTCACTCCGCGTGCCGCAGGCGGTGCCGCCGGACCGCGGCCCGGTTCGCGCAGCGGACGGAGCAGTACCGCTGCCGGCCGTTCCGCGTCACGTCGACGATGACGTTCCTGCAGTGGTCGCCCGGCGCCCGACCGGCCTCGCACCGCAGGAGGCGGCTCATCCCCCGGGTCGTCAGGTGCAGCGCCGTGCCGACCGCGATGACGGCGTGGAGGACGTGCGCCAGGGACTGGTCCTGGTCGCGGTAGTGCAGGTGCCAGCCCTCGTCGTCGTGGTCGGTCAGGCGCGGATACGCGGCGATCGCGGCCATCTGGCGGTTCAGCGACGTCGCCCGGTCGCTCGGAGTCGGCGCGTCGACCACCTCGAGCCACTCGTCGATCACGTCGCGCGTCCGGGCGTGGTCGTCCGGGCCGGACTCGAAGGCCATCGTCATGCCGTATTCGCGCGTTCGAGCCTCGATGCCCTCGCGGTCGGACGGCCAGTCGTTCGCGAGGGAGGCGGCGAGCAGGACCGCGTACTCGCCGTAAGGGTTGAGCTGCATAAGACCATGACAGCACAGTGGCTCCCATGCGCACCTCCACACCCTCCCCGCACCCCTCCGAGCCGCTCGCCCCCGCCGTCGATCCGCACGAGCACGGCTGGACGACCGAGTCGGCCCACCGGACCAGCGAGGGCGTCGTCGTGTACGTCCGCTGCGACGACTGCTGGACGCGGCGCGTGGACGTGCGGACCGGGCACCAGGATCCCCCTGCCGCTCTCAGCCGCGTCCTGCCCGCCTCCGACGACCGCTCCCGCCGTGGAGCAGAGGGAGGATGAGGGCATGATCGCCGACCTGACCCTCCCCCGCGACGCCGGCCCCGGGGTGAGGAGCCTCCTCCTCCGCCGCGCGGTGCTCCACGACCTCCCCGCGCTCGTCCGGCTCCTCTCCGACGACCCGATCAGCGCCGGGCGCGGAGACGTCGCCGCCGAGGAGGACGGGGCCGCCTACGAGGCCGCCTTCCGGAGCATCGCGCAGGACCCGGGCAACGATCTCGTGGTCGCGGTGGACGGCGCCGGAGCCGTGGTCGGCACGCTGCAGCTGACCGTGATCCCCGGGATGGCGCGCCGCGGCAGCTCCCGCCTGCTCGTCGAAGCGGTCCGGGTGGCGAGCGCCGAGCGGTCGGCGGGGATCGGCACGGCCCTGATGCGCTGGGTGCTGGACGTCGCTGCGATCGAGCTCCGCACGCCGCTCGTCCAGCTGACCTCGGACGCCGCCCGCACCGACGCCCACCGCTTCTACCTGCGCCTGGGCTTCGTCGACTCGCACGTGGGCTTCAAGCGCCGCGTCGAGCTGCCGGGCTCGTAGCGGCGGCGCGGGCAGCCCGTCCGGACGCCTGATCGGCGTGTCCCCGCAAGCACGACCGGCGCAGGAGGGGACGCCCCGAGCGGAGGCCCGGACGGCACCGCTCGCCTCTCCCCGGCCGACGTGATTGGCTGGCCCGATGAGAACCGAGACCCGCCAGGGCGTCCCCCTCCTGCTCGTCGACGACGACGGAGGCGCGCTCTCGACCCCGGACGACGCGATCGCGCTCATCGGCGAGACCTACGGCGGCGACGTCGAGACGATCGTGGTGCCCGTCGGGCGGCTCGACCCCGAGTTCCTCCGCCTGCGCTCCGGCATCGCCGGCGAGTTCGTGCAGAAGTTCGTCTCGTACGGCAAGCGGCTGGTGATCCTCGGCGACGTCAGCGGGCCGGTGGCGGAGTCGAGCGCGCTGCAGGCCTTCGTCATAGAGTCGAACCGCGGCGACCACCTCTGGTTCGCCGCCGACCTCGAGGCGCTCGACGCCCGCCTCCGCAGCTCCGGGACCGCGAACGAGCCCGGCGCCGACGGCGGAGTGGAGCCGACGCCCGGCCCCGCCCGCTGATGCCCCTGCTCCAGCCCGGCCCCGACGGCTCTCCACCCGAGGTCGACGGTCCGGTCCGCCTCCTCCTGCTCGCCGACACGCACCTCCCGAAGCGGGCGAAGGCCCTCCCGGACGAGGTGTGGCGCGCGGTCGACGAGGCCGACCTGGTCGTGCACGCGGGCGACTGGGTCGACGAGGCGACGCTGGACGCGCTGGAGGAGCGGGCGGCGCTCCTGCTGGCCGTGTGGGGCAACAACGATCCGGAGCCGCTGCGCGCCCGCCTGCCCGAGGTCGCGCGCGCCCGCGTCGCCGGCCTCGACGTCCGCGTGGTGCACGAGACCGGAGCGGCGACCGGCCGCGAGACCCGCGCCGACGCCGCCCATCCGGGTGCCGACATGCTCGTCTTCGGGCACAGCCACATCCCCTGGGACACCGTCTCCCCGGCGGGTCTCCGCCTGCTCAATCCGGGCTCCCCGACGGATCGGAGGCGCCAGCCGGCCTGCACCTTCCTGACCGCCGTCGCCGACGACGGAGCGCTCCGCGACGTGCACCTGACCGCCCTGCCGCTCCGGGCACGAACCATTCCCGGCGGCGGCGCAAGGGGGTCACAGAGCATTTAGGTCGGCCTAAGCTCACCTGGATGAGCAGCTCACACGACCACCCCGACTCCGCGCACCTGCGCCCGGAGGGTCTCGACGACGCCACCGTGGCGGCGCTCGGGAAGCTCTCGGAGGCGCTCGAGACGGTCGAGCACGCCCGCGGTCTGCTCTACGGCTTCCACCGGCTCACCGGCGCGGCCGACCTCGCTCTGGGCGAGGCCGTCGACGCGCTGCGCGAGGCCGGCCACGCCGCGACCGCCGAGCGGATCGAGGCCGAGCTCGTCGGCCGCAACGTCATCGAGGGGCGCTGGACCTTCCAGATCGTCGAGGACTACGACGACACCTACTACGCCGCGTTCCGGGAGCAGGAGCGCGCCGCGCGCGACGAGCTCGCCGGCGGACGCCGCCACCTCTTCGAGTCCGAGATGAAGGAGGACCGCCGCTCCGGCGGCCGCCGCCACCACGAGTCGCGCCCGGAGGCGGGCTCGTGAACGCCGTCATCCGGATGCACGCCTCGTCGCTGCGGGTCAAGGCGGTCACGCCGG
>NZ_PSVX01000042.1:0-36376 GCF_002932695.1 Rathayibacter sp. AY1D2
GCGGGCGGGGATCGCGCTCAAGCCGGGCACGATGGTGGACGACTACCTCGACCTCCTGCCCGAGTTCGACCAGGTCCTCGTGATGACGGTCGAGCCCGGCTTCGGGGGCCAGTCCTTCATAGAGGAGACGATGCCCAAGCTGCGGACCCTCCGGAACGTGGTGGACCGCACCGGGCTCGACGTCTGGCTCCAGGTCGACGGCGGGATCGCTCCCGGCACGATCGAGATCGCAGCGGAGGCGGGAGCCGACACCTTCGTCGCGGGCTCCGCGGTCTTCGGCGCGGACGACCCGGAGGCCGCGATCGCGTCGCTGCGCGAGACGGCGACCGCTCACCTGCACCGGCACTGAGGTGGCCCGCGCCCGGCCGCCGTATAGACTTCCCCGGTGAAAACTTTCGACGACCTCTTCGCTGAGCTGGGCGAGAAGGCCGCCGCCCGTCCCGAGGGTTCGGGCACCGTCCGCGAGCTCGACGCCGGCGTGCACTTCATCGGCAAGAAGATCGTCGAGGAGGCCGCCGAGGTGTGGATGGCCGCCGAGTACGAGGGCGACGAGCGCACCGCCGAGGAGATCTCGCAGCTGCTCTACCACCTGCAGGTGCTCATGCTCGCCAAGGGACTGACGACGGCCGACGTCTACCGGCATCTGTGAGCCCCGCCCCGCTCGCCGGGGTGCGCCTCCGCTCCGCGCCGTCGCGCCCGCACGCTCCCCGAGGAGCCGTGCCGCCCCCTGAACAGCCGTCGAGTCATGAAGGACATCCCGTGACCACCACCCCCGCCCCGGCGCTCCTGCGCGTCGCCGTCCCCAACAAGGGCTCCCTCTCGGAGACCGCCGGTCAGATGCTCGCGGAGGCCGGCTACACCGGCCGTCGCGACCCGAAGGAGCTGCACGTCGTCGACGAGCGCAACGGGGTGGAGTTCTTCTACCTGCGCCCGCGCGACATCGCCACCTACGTCGGCTCCGGCGCTCTCGACGTCGGGGTCACCGGCCGCGACCTCCTGATCGACTCCGGCTCCGAGGCGCGCGAGATCGCGAGCCTCGGCTTCGCGAACTCCACCTTCCGCTTCGCCGGGCCCGCAGGCCGCTACGACGAGCTCGCGCAGATCGACGGCCTCCGCGTGGCGACCAGCTACCCGGGCCTCGTGGGCCGCTTCCTCCGGGAGCACGGCGTCGAGGTGACGCTGATCCGCCTCGACGGCGCGGTCGAGTCCGCGATCCAGCTCGGCGTCGCCGACGTCATCGCCGATGTCGTCGAGACCGGCACCACGCTCCGCAAGGCCGGCCTCGAGATCTTCGGCCCGGTCATCCTGGACTCGACCGCCGTCCTGGTCTCCGCCGCAGGGGAGCCCGAGGGCATCCCGGTGCTGCTGCGCCGCCTGCAGGGCGTGCTGGTCGCCCGCGAGTACGTGCTGCTCGACTACGACTGCCCCGTCGCGCTCCTGGAGAGCGCCACGGCGATCGCCCCGGGCTTCGAGTCCCCGACGGTCTCGCCGCTGCACGACGCCGAGTGGGTGGCCGTCCGCGTGATGGTGCCGCGCGCGGACATGAACCAGGTGATGGACCGCCTGTACGACCTGGGCGCCCGCGCGATCCTGGTCACCTCCATCCACGCCGCGCGCCTGTAGAGGGGGAGCCGATGAGTCTCGCCGTCCGCGTCATCCCCTGCCTCGACGTCGCCGCCGGCCGCGTCGTGAAGGGCGTCAACTTCCAGAACCTGCGCGATGCGGGCGACCCCGTCGAGCTCGCCCGCCTCTACTTCGAGCAGGGCGCCGACGAGCTGACCTTCCTCGACGTCACCGCCACGGTCGACGACCGCTCGACCACCTACGACGTGGTGCGGGCGACCGCCGAGCAGGTCTTCATCCCGCTCACGGTCGGCGGGGGCGTGCGCAGCGCCGAGGACGTCTCGCGACTGCTCGCGCACGGCGCCGACAAGGTGGGCGTCAACTCCGCCGCGATCGCCCGGCCCGAGCTCCTCGGCGAGATCGCCGACGTCTTCGGCGCGCAGGTGCTCGTGCTCTCGCTCGACGTCAAGCGGAGCGACGCCACGGCGTCCGGCTTCGTCGTCACCACTCACGGCGGACGCCGCGAGACCGAGCTCGACGCCCTGGCCTGGGCGGCCGAGGCCGTCGAGCGCGGCGCCGGGGAGCTGCTGGTCAACTCCATCGACGCAGACGGCACCAAGCAGGGCTTCGACCTCGAGCTGATCGCCGCGATGCGCGAGCTGAGCTCCGTGCCGGTCATCGCCTCCGGAGGCGCCGGCGCCGTCGAGCACTTCGCTCCGGCCGTCGACGCGGGAGCCGACGCCGTGCTCGCCGCCTCCGTCTTCCACAACCGCGAGCTGACGATCGGCGACGTCAAGCGCGCGCTCGCCGCCTCCGGGATCGAGATCCGATGACCCCCGCCGAGCTCGACGCCGTCCTGGACCGCGCCGCCTTCGATCCGACCGGGCTCCTGCCCGCGATCATCCAGCAGCACGACACCCGCGAGGTGCTCATGATGGGCTGGATGGACCGCGAGGCTCTCCGGCGCACCCTCACCGAGGGCCGCGTCACCTTCTGGTCGCGCTCGCGCCAGGAGTACTGGCGCAAGGGCGACACGTCCGGGCACGCGCAGTACGTGCGGGGTGCCGCCCTCGACTGCGACGCCGACACCGTGCTGGTCCAGGTCGAGCAGATCGGCGCAGCCTGCCACACGGGCGAGCACGCCTGCTTCGACGTCGACCCCCTCGTGCCGTTCACCGGCCTCGGCCCGGCGGAGTGAGCATGAGCGGACGGCGGCTGAAGTACACGGCGATCCTCGGGGTCGTGCTGCTCGCCGCGCTCGAGCTGACCGCCTCCACCCAGACCTGGTCCACGCTGACCCTGGCCGCGATCGAGGGGGAGGGCCAGCGGATCGACGTGGCCGGGACCGTCGCCGCGCCCGCGCTCTCCGCCCTGGCGCTCGCGGGCCTCGCTCTCGCCGCGGCCCTCGCCATCGCCGGCCCCGTCTTCCGGATCGTGCTCGGTGTGCTCCAGGCCGTCCTCGGCGCCTCGGTGGTGCTCGCGGCCGCGACGGCACTGGGCGACCCCGTGCGCGCCGGCGCCTCGCTGGTCACGGAGGCGACCGCCATCGCGGGGGAGCAGTCCGTCGCCGCGCTCGTGGCCTCGTCCTCCGCGACGGCCTGGCCCGTCGTCGCCCTGGTCTGCGGCGTGCTCACCGCGCTGCTCGGGATCGGCGTCCTCGCGACCTCGCGCCGCTGGCCGGGAGCGGCGCGGAAGCGCGCGTCCCGCTTCGAGCCCGCCGACGGCTACGGCCACGGCGCGTCGACCGTGCAGACGGACGACGGCGACATCGACCCGGTCGTCTCGTGGGACGAGCTCTCGCGCGGCGACGACCCCACCTCGGGCCGCTGACACCGGCCGGGGTCGTGTCCGGCGGTCCGGCATCCCCGCCTCCTGCAGGCGGCTGCGCAGGCGAGTCCGGGGCCGGGCGCTCAGGCGCCTCACGCTAGACTGCTCTGGTCCCGATGCACCCCCAGGAGGAGACCCATGAGCACCGAGCACGACGACGACAACCACGGCCACTCGCCCGCAGCGTGGACGGCCGTCGTCATCATGCTGGTCGGATTCACGATCGGCACGATCGCGTTCTGGTTCGACGTGCCCCTGGTGGTCTGGCTCTCGGCCGGCCTGGTCGTGGTGGGTCTGCTCGTGGGCATGGGCATGGCCAAGGCGGGCTACGGCGTCAACGGCGCGAAGGCGAACCCGAAGGCGCGCGCCTAGGTGCTCGCCGACCTCACCGCCGGCGCCCTGGCCGACGCGGCCCGGCGCCGCGAGAGCGCCCCGCTCGAAGCCGTCGAGCGCCGCGCGCTCGCCCAGACGCCCGCCCTCGACGCCCTGGCCGCTCTGGCCCCCGCCGAGCGCGTCAGGATCATCGCCGAGGTGAAGCGCGCCAGCCCGTCGCGCGGAGCCCTCGCCGACATCCCCGTCCCCGCCGAGCTGGCCGGACAGTACGAGCTCGGGGGAGCGAGCGCGATCAGCGTCCTCACCGAGGAGCGCCGCTTCAAGGGGTCCCTCGCGGACCTCGAGGCGGTCCGCGAGCGCGTGTCGATCCCCGTCCTGCGCAAGGACTTCGTCGCCGAGCCCTACCAGGTCCTCGAGGCCCGCGCGGCCGGAGCCGACCTGGTCCTCCTCATCGTCGCCGCGCTCGAGCAGCCCCTGCTCGCCGAGCTGCACGCCCTCGTCCTCGAGCTGGGGATGACCCCGCTCGTCGAGACGCACTCCGCCGACGAGCTCGAGCGGGCCGCCGACCTCGGCGCGCGGCTCATCGGCGTGAACGCCCGCGACCTCTCCACCTTCCAGCTCGACCGCGACCTCTTCGGCCGCCTCTCCGAGCGCTTCCCCGACGACGCGGTGAAGGTGGCCGAATCGGCCGTCCTCACCGCCGACGACGTCGCGCACTACCGCGGCTCCGGAGCCGACGTCGTCCTCGTGGGCGAGGCTCTCGTCACCGGCGGCGACCCCGTCTCCACCCTCGCCGGCTTCCTGGCGCACTGACCACACCGATAGGCGGTACCCCCATGGCACTCCGGGATGAACTCGGCCCCTACTTCGGCGAGTTCGGCGGACGCTACGTCCCCGAGTCCCTCGTCGAGGCCCTCGACGAGCTGAGCGCCGAGTACGAGCGCACGAAGGTCGATCCCGCGTTCGCGGCCGAGCTGATGGAGCTGCACCGCAGCTACACCGGCCGTCCGTCGATCATCACCGAGGTGCCGCGGTTCGCCGAGCACGCCGGCGGAGCACGGATCATCCTCAAGCGCGAGGACCTCAACCACACCGGCTCGCACAAGATCAACAACGTGCTGGGCCAGGCGCTGCTCACGAAGCGGATCGGCAAGACCCGCGTCATCGCCGAGACGGGAGCGGGCCAGCACGGCGTCGCGACCGCCACGGCCGCCGCCCTGTTCGGCCTCGACTGCGTGGTCTACATGGGCGAGGTCGACACCGAGCGCCAGGCCCTCAACGTCGCCCGCATGCGCCTGCTCGGCGCCGAGGTGATCCCCGTGACGACCGGCTCGCGCACCCTCAAGGACGCGATCAACGACGCGATGCGCGACTGGGTGACGAACGTCGGCACCACGAACTACATCTTCGGCACCGTCGCGGGCCCGCATCCGTTCCCGGCCCTCGTCCGCGACTTCCAGAAGATCATCGGCGAGGAGGCGCGCGAGCAGGTCCTCGAGCTGACCGGCTCGCTGCCCACCGCGGTCACCGCCTGCGTCGGCGGCGGCTCCAACGCGATGGGGATCTTCCACGCCTTCCTCGACGACCCCGAGGTCCGCCTCGTCGGCTTCGAGGCCGGCGGCGACGGGATCGAGACCCCCCGCCACGCGGCGACCATCAGCAAGGGCCGCCCCGGCGTCCTGCACGGTGCCCGCAGCTTCCTCCTCCAGGACGAGGACGGCCAGACCGTCGAGTCGCACTCGATCTCGGCCGGCCTCGACTACCCGGGCATCGGCCCGGAGCACGCGTGGCTCTCGAGCATCGGCCGCGCCGACTACCGCGCGGTCACCGACTCGGCCGCGATGGACGCGCTCATGCTGCTCAGCCGCACCGAGGGGATCATCCCCGCGATCGAGTCCGCGCACGCGCTGGCCGGCACGCTGGAGCTCGGGCGCGAGCTCGGCCCCGAGGCCACCATCCTGGTCAACCTCTCGGGCCGCGGCGACAAGGACATGACGACCGCAGCGCACTACTTCGGCCTCATGGACCAGGGCGCGGTGCAGTCGTGAGCGGCCGCGGACCGAGCGTCGCCGAGACCGTCCGGCGCCGGAACGAGGAGGCGGCGGGCGCCCTGATCGGCTACCTCCCCGTCGGCTTCCCCGACCTGCCGACCAGCATCGACGCCGCCGTGGCCATGGCGGAGAACGGCGTCGACGCGATCGAGCTCGGTCTGCCCTACTCCGATCCGGTGATGGACGGACCCGTCATCCAGGAGGCGACCCAGGCCGCCATCGCGGGCGGCTTCCGCCTCCGCCACGGCTTCGAGGCCGTCCGCGAGATCCGAGCGCGCGTCGACGTGCCGGTCCTGGTGATGACCTACTACAACCCCGTCCTGCAGTACGGGGTCGAGCGCTTCGCCACCGATCTGGCCGAGGCAGGCGGGTCCGGCCTCATCACGCCCGACCTGATCCCGGACGAGGGCGCCGAGTGGCTCGCCGTCTCCGAGCGGCTCGGACTCGACCGCGTGTTCCTCGCGGCGCCGTCCTCGACGGACACGCGCCTGCGCCAGGCCGTCGACTCGAGCCGTGGATTCGTCTACGCGGTCTCGACGATGGGCATCACCGGCGCGCGCACCGATGTCGACTCCGCGGCCCGCACCCTGGTCGACCGCCTCCGCGCCGCCGGCTCCGAGAGCGCGTGCGTCGGCCTGGGCATCTCGACCGGCGAGCAGGTCGCCGAGATCCTCGCCTACGCGGACGGCGCCATCGTCGGATCCGCCCTGGTGCGGGCGCTGGCGTCCGGCGGGGTCGACGCGGTCGCCGAGACCTCCCGCGGCCTCGCCGAGGGCACCCGCCTGCGCTCCGCGCGCTGACACCCTCCCGCTACAATCGGGATGCCCACCGGGGCGCGGCCGAGCCGTGCCCGGGGGACCCCCTCCTTCGAAAGGTCGAGTACCGGTGTCCGTACCGCTGAGCATTCCGAGCCCCCCCGACGCGTGGAGTCAGTACGACCTCACGATCGGCACCTTCACGCTCGCGATCCACACCTACGCGCTCTGCATCCTCGCGGGGATCATCGTGGCGACGATCATGACGAACCAGCGCCTCAAGCGCCGCGGCGCGGAGCCGTGGGTCGTGCTCGACATCATCATCTGGGCCGTGCCGCTCGGCATCGTCGGCGCCCGCGCCTACCACGTGCTCACCCACCCCGGCGACTACTTCTACGACGGCGCCGACCCGTGGGAGGTCGTCCGCATCTGGAACGGCGGCAACGCCATCTTCGGCGGGCTGATCGGAGGCGCGGTCGGCGCGTTCATCGGCTGCCGCTGGACAGGAGTGCGGTTCTGGACCTTCGCCGACGCCCTCGCCCCCGGCATGCTCGCCGCGCAGGCGCTCGGGCGTCTGGGCAACTGGTTCAACCACGAGCTCTTCGGCCTGCCCACGACCCTGCCCTGGGGCCTCGAGATCGAGACCACCAACCCGGCCTTCCCCGTCGGCCTCCCGGCGGGCACGCTTTTCCACCCGACCTTCCTCTACGAGATCCTCTGGAACGTCGTCGGCATCGCGGTCATCCTCCTGCTCGAGCGCCGTCTCAAGCTGCAGTGGGGCACCGTCTTCGCCGCCTACCTGATCTGGTACGGGATCGGCCGCGTCTGGTTCGAGTCCATCCGGATCGACCCGAGCGAGTTCTTCTGGGGCATCCGCACCAACGTCTGGGCCGCGCTCATCGCCGTGGTCATCGGCCTGGTCCTCGTGGTGATCCAGAAGCGCGAGCACCCGGGCGCCGAGCCCTCGGCCTACCGGCCGGGTCGCGAGTGGACGCCCGCTCCGGCTGCGGTAGAATTCGAGGACGTCGAGTCCGACTCCGACGACACCACCACCCCTGCTTCCGGCACCGACGCCGAGAAGCCGACGGTCTCCCGCACCTGACGGAGGTCGCGGAGCCTCCGCGACCGCCTCCCGGGTGCCCGACACCTCCACGACCGCCCCATCGCGGCGCAGCCACGAGCGCTGCCGCGGGCGGGTCGTCGTGCAGGCACCGCCGGCGGCGCGCGACGCTCGCGCCACGGCAGAACCCTGCGGCCCTCCCGATCGGGGAGCCGCTCCTCCTCCACCACCGCGGGCCAGCGACGTCCCGATCAGCCATCACCCCCGTGAGGACGGTTCCCATGGCCTCCGCCCAGCCCTCGACCCCGGCCCGCGCCGTGCCCTTCCTGGGCATGCCGCCGGCGCAGGGGATGTACGACCCGGCCGCCGAGAAGGACGCGTGCGGTCTCGCGATGGTCGCCACCATGCGCGGCACCGCCGGCCACGACATCATCGACGCCGCGCTGAACGCGCTGCGCAACCTCGAGCACCGCGGCGCCGTCGGCTCCGACGCGGGAACGGGCGACGGCGCGGGGATCATCACGCAGATCCCGGACGAGTTCCTCCGCGCGGTCGCTCCCTTCGAGCTCCCGCCGCTGGGCCAGTACGCGGTGGGCAACGCCTTCCTCCCGGTGGACGTGTTCGAGCGCGAGCGGGTCAAGTCGACGATCGCCGACATCGCCCGCGAGGAGAACCTCGCCGTGGTCGGCTGGCGGTCCGTGCCCGTGCAGCCCGACGAGATCGGCACGCTCGCCCGGGCCGCCATGCCGGCGATCGAGCAGCTGTTCATCCGGAGCGAGCTGACCGACGAGAGCGGCACGCCCCTCTCCTCCGTGCGCCTCGACCGCCTGACCTTCCGCCTGCGCAAGCGCGTCGAGCGCGAGCTCGAGGTCTACTTCATGTCGCTCTCGAGCCGCACGCTCGTCTACAAGGGCATGGTGACGACGCTCCAGCTGGAGCCGTTCTACCCGGACCTGTCCGACGAGCGCTTCGCGTCGAAGCTCGCGCTGGTGCACTCCCGGTACTCCACCAACACCTTCCCCTCGTGGCCGCTCGCTCAGCCGTTCCGGATGATCGCGCACAACGGCGAGATCAACACGGTGCAGGGCAACCGCAACTGGATGCGCGCGCGCCAGTCGCAGCTGAAGAGCCGCGAGCTGGGCGACCTGGCCCCGCTGTTCCCGATCGTCTCGCCCGGCCGCAGCGACTCCGCCTCGTTCGACGAGACTGTCGAGCTGCTCAACCTGGCCGGCCGGTCGCTCCCGCACGCGGTCATGATGATGGTGCCGGAGGCCTGGGAGAACCAGGACGGCGCGCTCGACCCGAAGCGCCGCGCGTTCTACGAGTACCACTCGATGCTCATGGAGCCGTGGGACGGCCCGGCCGCGATCGTCTTCACCGACGGCGAGCTCGTCGGCGCCACCCTCGACCGCAACGGGCTCCGCCCCGGCCGCTACGTCGTCACCGACGACGGGCTCGTGGTGCTCGCCAGCGAGATCGGCGTGCTCGACATCGACCCCGCGAAGGTCGTCCGCAAGGGACGCCTGCAGCCCGGCCGCATGTTCCTGGTCGACACCGAGCAGGGCCGCATCGTCGAGGACGAGGAGATCAAGGGGCAGCTCGCCGCCTCCGGTCCGTTCGAGGAGTGGCTCGAGAAGGGCCGCATCAACCTCAAGGACCTCCCCGAGCGCGAGCACATCGTGCATACGCCCGCCTCGGTCAACCGCCGCCAGCGCACCTTCGGCTACACCGAGGAGGAGGTCCGCCTCCTCCTGCTGCCGATGGCGCGCGCCGGTGCGGAGCCGCTCGGAGCGATGGGCTCGGACACCCCCGTGGCCGTCCTGTCCAAGCGCCCCCGCCTGCTCTTCGACTACTTCACGCAGGCCTTCGCGCAGGTGACGAACCCGCCGCTGGACTCGATCCGCGAGGAGGTCGTGACCTCGCTCCGCCTGGGCCTCGGCCCCGAGCGCAACCTGCTGACCGCCGGTGCCGAGCACGCGCGCCAGGTCGTCCTCGACTTCCCGGTCATCGACAACGACGAGCTCGCGAAGATCCAGCACATCGCGCCGCGCCCGCTGAGCCACATCACCACGACGATCCGCGGCCTGTACCGCGTCGACGCGGGACCCCGCGCGATGCAGGACCGCATCGACGAGATGTGCGACGAGGCCGACGAGGCCATCGCCGCGGGAGCGCAGTTCCTGGTGCTCTCGGACCGCGACTCCACCAAGGACCTCGCGCCGATCCCCTCGCTGCTGATGCTCGCCGCCGTGCACCACCACCTCATCCGCACCGAGAACCGGATGCGAGTGGGGCTCGTGGTCGAGGCGGGCGACGTCCGCGAGGTGCACCATGTGGCGACGCTCATCGGCTACGGCGCCTCCGCGGTCAACCCGTACCTGGCGATGGAGACCTGCGAGGACCTCGTCCGCAGCGGCATGCTGTCGGACGTCTCGCCGGAGAAGGCCGTGAAGAACGTGATCAAGGCGCTCGGCAAGGGCGTGCTGAAGATCATGTCCAAGATGGGCATCTCCACCGTGTCGAGCTACGCCGGGGCGCAGACCTTCGAGGCCGTCGGCCTCAGCCAGGCGTTCGTCGACCAGTACTTCACCGGCACCGTCTCGAAGCTCGGCGGCATCGGCATCGACGTCGTCGCCGAGGAGAACGCCGCGCGTCACCGCGCCGCGTACCCCGAGGACGGCGCGATCGTCGCGCATGAGCGCCTGGCGGTCGGCGGCGAGTACCAGTGGCGCCGCGACGGCGCCCCGCACCTGTTCAACCCGGACACGGTGTTCCGCCTGCAGCACTCGACGCGCAACCGCCGCTACGACGTCTTCCGCGAGTACACGAAGATGGTCGACGACCAGGCGAGCTCGCTGATGACCCTCCGCGGCATGTTCAAGCTCGACACCGCGGGGCGCACGCCGATCCCGATCGACGAGGTCGAGCCGGTCGAGGCGATCGTGAAGCGCTTCTCGACGGGCGCGATGAGCTACGGCTCCATCTCGCCGGAGGCGCACGAGACGCTCGCCATCGCGATGAACCGCCTCGGCGCCAAGTCGAACACGGGCGAGGGCGGCGAGGACACCGAGCGGCTGCTCGACCCGGAGCGCCGCTCCGCGATCAAGCAGGTCGCCTCGGGCCGCTTCGGCGTCACGAGCATGTACCTCACCCACGCCGACGACATCCAGATCAAGCTCGCCCAGGGCGCCAAGCCCGGCGAGGGCGGTCAGCTGCCGCCGACGAAGGTGTACCCGTGGATCGCGCGCACCCGACACGCGACCGCCGGTGTCGGCCTGATCTCGCCGCCGCCGCACCACGACATCTACTCGATCGAGGACCTGAAGCAGCTGATCTTCGACCTCAAGCGGGCGAACCCGTCGGCGCGCATCCACGCGAAGCTGGTCAGCCAGTCGGGCATCGGAGCGGTCGCCGCCGGCACCGCGAAGGCCCTCGCCGACGTGATCCTCGTCTCGGGTCACGACGGCGGCACCGGCGCGAGCCCGGTGAACTCGCTCAAGCACGCGGGCACGCCCTGGGAGCTCGGCCTGGCCGAGACCCAGCAGACGCTGATGCTCAACGGCATGCGCGACCGCGTGGTCGTGCAGGTCGACGGCCAGATGAAGACCGGTCGCGACGTCGTCATCGGCGCGCTGCTCGGAGCCGAGGAGTTCGGCTTCGCGACGGCTCCGCTGATCGTCGAGGGCTGCATCATGATGCGCGTCTGCCACCTCGACACCTGCCCGGTGGGCGTCGCGACGCAGAACCCGGAGCTGCGACAGCGGTTCTCCGGCAAGCCCGAGTTCGTCGTCAACTTCTTCGAGTTCATCGCCCAGGAGGTGCGCGAGTACCTCGCGCAGCTCGGCTTCCGGAGCGTCGACGAGATCGTCGGCCACCGCGAGCTGCTCGACGTCGACCAGGCGATCGAGCACTGGAAGGCGAGCGGGCTCGACCTGACGCCGATCCTCGTCGGGCCGGTCTTCACGGCGGAGGAGCCGCGCCGCCACGGCCGCGCGCAGGAGCACGAGCTCGAGCACCACTTCGACAACGAGCTGATCCGCCTCGCGGCGAACGTGCTCGACCACCGCGGCACCGTGCGGATCGAGCGCGAGATCAAGAACACCGAGCGCGCCGTCGGCACCATGCTCGGCCACGAGGTCACCGTCCGCTTCGGCGAGAACGGCCTGCCTGCCGACTCCATCGTCGTGTCGCTCCGCGGCTCGGCCGGGCAGTCGCTCGGAGCGTTCCTCCCCGCCGGCATCACTCTGCGGCTCGAGGGCGACTCCAACGACTACGTCGGCAAGGGCCTCTCGGGCGGCCAGATCGTGGTGCGGCCGGACCGCCGCAGCACCTTCGACGCCTCGACGAACGTGATCGCGGGCAACGTGATCGGCTACGGGGCGACCCAGGGCACGATGTTCATCCGCGGGATGGTCGGCGAGCGCTTCCTGGTCCGCAACTCCGGCGCCACCGCGGTGGTCGAGGGAGTGGGCGACCACGCGCTCGAGTACATGACCGGCGGCCTGGCGGTGATCCTCGGCGAGACCGGGCGGAACCTCGGCGCCGGCATGTCGGGCGGCACGGCCTACATCCACGGCCTGCGCCGCGAGCTCGTGAACCGCGACGCGATCGCCTCCGGCGAGCTGACCCTCTCCGAGCTCGGCAGCGCCGACGTGGAGATCCTGCGCGACCTGCTCGAGCGGCACGTCGCGGAGACCGAGTCGACCCTGGCCCAGGGGATGCTCGACGATTTCGACGGAACGGTCTCGCGTTTCGTCAAGGTACTGCCCCGCGACTTCGCCGCGGTGCTCGCGACGCGCGCATCCGCTGTGGAGGAGGGGCTCGACCCCGACGGCGACGTCGTCTGGGGACGGATTCTGGAGGTGACCGGTGGCTGATCCCAAGGGGTTCCTGAAGGTGCAGGACCGGGAGCTGCCCAAGCGGCGTCCCGTGTCCGTCCGCCTGATGGACTGGAAAGAGGTCTACGAGCAGGGCGACTCCGCCGTGCTGCGCCGGCAGGCGGGCCGCTGCATGGACTGCGGCATCCCGTTCTGCCACAAGGGCTGCCCGCTGGGGAACCTGATCCCCGAGTGGAACGACCTGATGTGGCGCGGCGAGGGCCGCCAGGCGATCGAGCGCCTGCACGCGACGAACAACTTCCCGGAGTTCACGGGCCGGCTCTGCCCGGCGCCGTGCGAGTCGTCCTGCGTGCTCGGCATCAATCAGCCCGCCGTCACGATCAAGCAGATCGAGGTCTCGATCATCGATCAGGCCTTCGGCAACGACTGGGTGCAGCCGCACCCGCCGGAGCGCCTGACCGGCAAGACCGTTGCGGTCGTCGGCTCCGGCCCGGCGGGGCTCGCCGCTGCTCAGCAGCTCACCCGCGCCGGGCACACCGTCGCGGTCTACGAGCGCGACGACCGCATCGGCGGCCTCCTGCGCTACGGCATCCCGGACTTCAAGATGGAGAAGAAGCACCTCGAGCTCCGCCTGAACCAGATGAAGGCCGAGGGCACCCGGTTCCGCGCGGGCGTCGACATCGGCTCCGACATCACCTGGGACGACCTGCGGGCGCGCTACGACGCGGTCGTGGTCGCCACCGGCGCTCTCGTGCCGCGCGACCTGCCGATCCCGGGGCGCGACCTCGACGGCGTGCACTTCGCCATGGAGTACCTCGTGCAGTCGAACCGCGCGATCGCGGGCGACCGCGTCTTCGAGCAGATCTCGGCCGAGGGCAAGCACGTCGTCGTCCTGGGCGGAGGCGACACCGGAGCGGACTGCATCGGCACCGCCCACCGCCAGAAGGCCGCGTCGGTCACGAACCTGGCGATCGGGCAGCAGCCGCCGTCGCAGCGCCCGGACAGCCAGCCCTGGCCGATGGACCCGACCGTGTTCGAGGTCTCGAGCGCCCACGAGGAGGGCGGGGAGCGGATGTTCCTCGCGTCGACCGTGGAGTTCCTCGCGAACGAGGGCGGCGAGGTCCGCGCGGTGCGCGTGGCCGAGACCGAGTACCTCGACGGGCGCCGCGTCCCCAAGGCGGGCACCGAGCGCGAGATCCCGGCCGACCTGGTCCTGCTCGCCCTCGGCTTCACCGGCCCGGAGGCGGACCACCTCGGCCGCCAGCTCGACGTCCCCTTCACCGAGCGCGGCAACGTCGCGCGCGGCGACGCCTTCGAGACGACCGTCCCCGGCGTCTTCGTGGCCGGCGACGCCGGGCGCGGCCAGTCCCTGATCGTCTGGGCGATCGCCGAGGGCCGCTCCGTCGCGGCCGAGGTCGACCGCTACCTCGAGGGCACGACCCAGCTGCCGGCGCCGGTCGGCCCCAACGACCGGGGCTTCACGCTCTAGTCCCCGGGACGCGATAGTCTCGGCCCGCCAGCAATCAGCTCACCCTCCCCGCTAACGACGCGCCTCCGGGCGCAGAACAACGGAGCACCCCCTCAATGAGACGAGCGAAAATCGTCGCCACCCTCGGCCCGGCAACGTCGTCGTACGAGACCATTCGTGCGATCATCGACGCCGGCGTGGACGTGGCCCGCATGAACCTCAGTCACGGAAGCTACGACGTCCACGAAGGCATCTACCGCATCGTGCGGAAGGCCGCGGACGACGCCGGGCGCGCGGTCGCGATCCTCGTCGACCTGCAGGGTCCGAAGATCCGCCTCGGCAAGTTCGAGGGCGGCCCGTACGCCCTCGCCGAGGGCGACGTCTTCACCATCACCACCGAGGACGTCCTCGGCACGCGCGAGCTCTCGGGCACCACGTTCAAGGGCCTCCCGGACGACGTGAACCCGGGCGACATGCTCCTCATCGACGACGGCAAGGTCGCTGTCCGCGTCACCGCCGTCGAGGGCCCCCGGGTCGTCACCGAGGTCGTCGTCCCCGGCAACGTCTCGAACAACAAGGGCATCAACCTGCCCGGTGTCGCGGTCAACGTCCCCGCCCTCTCCCAGAAGGACGAGGACGACCTCCGCTGGGCGATCCGCCTCGGCGCCGACATCATCGCCCTCTCCTTCGTGCGCAACGCCAGCGATATCGAGCGCGTGCACGAGATCATGGCGGAGGAGGGCCGCAAGGCGCCCGTCATCGCCAAGATCGAGAAGCCGCAGGCGGTCGACAACCTGCAGGAGATCATCGACGTCTTCGACGGCATCATGGTCGCCCGCGGCGACCTCGGCGTCGAGCTGCCCCTCGAGGCGGTGCCGATCGTGCAGAAGCACGCCGTCGAGCTCGCCCGCCGCTGGGCGAAGCCGGTCATCGTCGCGACCCAGATGCTCGAGTCGATGATCGAGAGCCCCCGCCCCACGCGGGCCGAGGCCTCGGACGTCGCGAACGCCATCCTCGACGGCGCGGACGCGGTCATGCTCTCTGGCGAGACCAGCGTCGGAGCCTGGCCCGTCGTCACCGTGCAGACCATGGCCCGAATCGTCGAGTCCACCGAGGAGCACGGCCTGGAGCGCATCCCCCCGCTGGGCAGCAAGCCCCGCACCCAGGGCGGATCCGTCACGCTGGCCGCCGCCGAGGTCGCGGAGTTCGTCGAGGCGAAGTTCCTCTGCGTGTTCACGGAGTCGGGCGACTCGGTCCGCCGCATGACGCGCCTGCGCCACGGCATCCCGATCATCGGCTTCACCCCCGAGCCGGCCGTCCGCCGCCGCATGGCGCTGAACTGGGGCGTCCAGTCCTTCGTCACGCCGCGCGTCAACCACACCGACGCGATGTTCGCGCAGGTGGACGCGGTGCTGCTCCGCGAGGGCCTCGCCCAGGCGGGCGAGACCGTGGTCGTCGTCTCCGGATCGCCCCCCGGGCGCGCCGGCACGACGAACGACATGCGGGTGCACATCGTCGGCTCGTCCAGCTCGGCCGACAGGGCCGAGAACTGGGACCACTGAGTCCAGCACCCCCGGAGGGCCCGGTCGCGCGAGCGGCCGGGCCCTCCGGCGTTCCCCGGCGGCCCGCGTGGCGGGACGCGCCTCCGCGGGCGGATACCGTGGACCCATGCGACTCGGCGTGCTCGACATCGGCTCCAACACGGTCCACCTGCTCCTCGTCGACGCGCACCCCGGCGCCCGCCCGGTGCCCTACCGCTCGCACAAGCGGAGCCTCGCTCTCGTGGCGCACCTCGACGAGGCGGGGGAGATCACCGAGCGGGGCCAGCGCGAGCTGATCGCGTTCGTGACCGAGGCCGCGGAGGTCGCCCGCGAGCACCGCGCGGAGGACCTGCTGGCGTTCGCGACCTCGGCGATCCGCGAGGCCGGCAACGGCGCGGCTGTCCTCGACCGGGTCCGCGCCGAGACGGGAGTGCACCTCCAGGAGCTCGGCGGCGAGGCGGAGGCGTCGGCCACCTTCCTCGCCGTGCGCCGCTGGTTCGGCTGGGGCGCGGGCTCGATCCTGGACCTCGACATCGGCGGCGGCTCGTTCGAGCTCTCGATGGGCGTGGACGAGGTGCCCGAGCTCGCCGTGTCGGTCCCGCTCGGAGCGGGGCGGGTGACGCGGGACCTGCTGGTCGGCGATCCCGCCTCGGCCACGAGCGTGAGGGCCGCCCGGCGTCACGCCCGCGAGGTGCTCGCGGAGCCCGTCCGCGGCTTCCTCGCCCTGGGGCGCCCCGACCTGGTCGCAGGCACGTCGAAGACTTTCCGGTCTCTGGCGCGGATCACCGGCGCCGCTCCGAGCGCCGCCGGTCCGCTGGTGCGCCGGGAGCTGCACCTGGTCGACCTCCGGCTGTGGTCCGCCCGCCTCGCCGCGATCAGCGCGGCCGACCGCTCAGCGCTGCCCGGCGTCTCCGCTCTGCGGGCTCCGCAGCTGCTCGCGGGCGCTCTCGTCGCGGAGGCGGCCATGGACGCCCTCGGCATCGAGACGCTGGTGATCTGCCCCTGGGCCACCCGCGAGGGGCTGATCATCCGCCGCTTCGAGCTGCTCGACGCGCAGATCCAGCGCGAGGACGTTCAGCTCAGCGCGATGCTGTAGGACAGCGACCGCCGGCCGCCCGGCTCGAGGACGATCTGGCGCGGCTTGTCGACGATGTCGCCGTCCCAGCCCTCGGGGGTCGGGACGCTCCGCCAGGGCTCGAGGCAGACGAACGGGGCCCCGACGGGCTTCCACACGCCGACCACGTCGAAGTCCCCGGTGTCGACGACGATCGCGCGGGCGGCGCCGTCGGCCTCGAGCCGGAGGGTCCGCCGGCGCGGCTCGTCGAAGATCATCACGCCCTCCTCGAAGTGCGCGTCGTCCACTGTCAGGACCCCGTCCTCGAGCGGCGCCGGGTGGCGCGCCTCGAGCAGCAGGTTCTCCGGAGCGCGGCGGTACCCCTCCGGCTCGGGCTGCGCGAAGCGGATGCGGTGCTCGCCGCGGCCCTCGGGCAGCGGCAGCGCGAAGGCCGGGTGGTTGCCGAGCGAGAAGCCCAGCGGCGAGGGACCCCTGTTCTCGACGGTCTGGGTGATCCGGAGCGAGGCGCCGGTCACGGCGTAGGCGATGAGGAGCATCCAGTCGAAGGGGAACACCGCGCGCGTGGCGTCGTCGCTCCGGAGCCGGAACACCGCCTCGTCCGCCGAGACGCCCGCGAGCTCGAAGACCCGGTCCCGCGCGAAGCCGTGCTGCCCCATCCGGTGGTCCGCGCCGTCGTGGTGCAGCGTGTCGCCGGGGAGGCGCCCGATGATCGGGAACAGGACGGGAGCGTGCCGGCGCCACTCCGGGCCGGCCTGCCACAGGTACTCGCGGCCCTCGTCGTCGCGGAGGGACGTCATCTCGGCCCCGGCGGTCGTCAGGGCGAGGCGCAGGCTCTCGCTGCCGAGGGTGAGGACGGTGGGCGCGGGGGAGTCGCTGCTGGTCATCCTCCGATTCTGCCCGTCACGCGGTGCGGGCGGGGGTGTCGGCGGCGCGTGGCAGCATGGGGCGGTGCCTCCCGAGTCGACCCCCTCCTCCTGGCGCGCCCGCATCGGCGAGCTCAGCGGATCCGCCGAGGCCGAGTCGCCGCCCGTCCTCACGCCGATCGGGCTGCAGTTCGAGCTGCGCCGGCTGGTGCGCCGGGCCGACGATCCGTGGCGGGCGCCGGCGAGCGAGCGCGTCACGGCGAAGACCTACGACGCCGACGAGCGCCGCGACCACCGTCTGGCCACCCGCCCCGTCGTCCGCGGGCGCGGGGGCGCCTGGAACCGCACCACCCTGACCTGGAAGTCGCTGAACTTCCAGACCCACCGGCTCTCGCTCGACCCCGCTCACCAGCGCTGGTTCGCCGAGTTCGCGGCTCTGCACCGCGCCACGCGCACCGTCCACCTGGGGCAGGACCCCGACTGGATCCACCTCGACGACTACGAGAGCCCGCTGCTCTGGCGGCTGCTCGAGCAGGCGCAGGCCGCCGGGATCCCGCTGCTCGGCCCGGAGAAGGGCGCGGTCCGCCTCGCCGGACCCGCCCATGTGGCGGTGACGGTCTCGGCCGAGGAGGGAGGCCTGCGGCTGCGGCCCGTCCTGCGGATCGACGGCGCGGAGCACTCACCCGAGTCGGCGCGTCCGGTCGCCCGGCACGGCGTGTACGCGGTCGAGGGCGGCGATCCGTCCTCGCTCCTGCTCGCGCCCGCGTCCCTGCCCTTCGACGACGAGGAGCTGCGGCTCCTCGACCACCCCGAGGAGACGGAGGTCCCGGCGGAGGACGTGCCCGAGTTCGTCGGCGAGCACCTCCCCGCCCTCCGCGGCCGCGTCGCGGTCCGCGAGGAGGGCGTCGACCTCGTCCTGGACGATCCGGAGCCCCCGCGCCTGGTCTGCACGGTCTCGTTCGAGCCGCGGCGCGCCGTCAGGGTGGGCTGGCACTGGCGCCGCTCGCCCGATCGCGCGGGCGAGCTCGACGGCACGGCCGACGCCGCTCTCGAGCGCGCGGTGCTCCGCCGGGTGCGCTCGGTGCTCGGCGAGGCCGGGTCCGCTCTCGTGCCGGAGCCGGGGACGAGCGCGGTCCTGCGCGGGGCCGAGGCGGCGGTGTTCGTGGTGGAGCAGCTCCCGCAGCTGGAGGGGATCGGCGGGGTCCGGATCGAGCGCGAGGGCGCGGCCCCGGACTACCGCCTGCTGACCGGACCGCTCACGCTCACCATCACCGCGGTCGACACCGAGAGCGCCGACTGGTTCGACCTCGGCGTCGTCGTGACCATCGGCGACGCGACCGTGCCGTTCCTGCCCCTCTTCCGCGCTCTGGCCGCGGGCGGCGACCGCATCCGCCTGGTCGACCACTCCTACCTCTCGCTCGCGCACCCCGGCCTCGACCGGCTCCGGGAACTGCTGACCCGGGCAGACGAGCTCGAGGAGTGGGAGACGGGACCGCGGCTCGGCCGGCACCAGGCCGGGCTGTGGAACGAGCTGGAGGAGCTCGCCGACGAGAGCGTCCCCTCCGACGCGTGGCGCGCCGTGCTCGACTCCGCGCTGGCCGCCGGGTCGCCGGAGGACGTGGAGCCGCCGGAGGGCCTGACCGCCCGGCTGCGTCCGTACCAGCGGGCGGGCTACGCCTGGCTCGTGCACCGCCTCCGTCACGGGCTCGGCGGGATCCTGGCCGACGACATGGGCCTCGGCAAGACCCTGCAGGCGCTGGCCATGATGCTCGACGCGGTCGAGGAGGCGGGCCGCGCCGGGATCCGCCGCGCGCCGTTCCTCGTGGTCGCCCCCACCTCGGTCGTGCCGGGCTGGCGCTCGGAGGCCGAGCGCTTCGCGCCCGCCCTGCGCGTCCACGTCGTCGCGAGCTCGCGGGAGGGCGCGCTCGACGCGATCCCGGCCGACGCGGACGTGGTCCTCACCAGCTACGCGGTCCTGCGCCTCGGCGGCGAGCGCTGGGCGTCGAGGACGTGGTCGGCGCTGATCCTCGACGAGGCCCAGTTCGTCAAGAACCCCGCCTCGCAGACGCACCGGGCCGCCCGCGAGGTCGGCGCGCCCGTCACGCTCGCGCTCACCGGCACACCGCTGGAGAACTCGCTCGACGAGCTCTGGGCGGTCCTCGCCCTGGTGGCGCCCGGGCTCCTGCCGCCGCTGCGCCGCTTCCGCGAGGAGTACACCCGGCCGATCCTGCACGCGGAGGCGCCCGTCGGCATCGCCTCGCCCGATCTGTCCGAGGGACGGACCGTCAGCCACACCGAGGGCGCGCGCCGCCGCCTCGAGAGACTGCGCCGACGACTGCGTCCGTTCCTGCTCCGCCGCACCAAGGAGGCGGTGGCGCCGGAGCTCCCCGAGAAGCAGGAGCAGACGATCGAGGTCGCGCTGACCCCCGCCCACCGGGTGCTCTACGACGGCTACCTCCAGCGCGAGCGGCGGAAGCTCCTGGGTCTGGTCGACGACCTCGACCGGCAGCGCTTCACGGTGTTCCGATCGCTCACCCTCCTGCGCCTGCTCGCGCTCGACGCGTCCCTGGTCGACCCGGCCTACCGGCACGTCCCGTCCGCGAAGCTCGACGTGCTCGTCGAGCAGCTCGACGACGTGATCGCGGAAGGCCGTCGGGCCCTCGTCTTCAGCACCTTCACCTCGTACCTGGAGCGGGCGGGGGAGCGGCTGCGTCGGCGCGGCATCCCGTTCGTGCAGCTCGACGGCTCCACGCGGGACCGCGCGGGAGTGATCGAGGAGTTCCGCTCCGGAGCCGCGCCCGTCTTCCTGATCAGCCTGAAGGCGGGCGGCACCGGGCTCACCCTCACCGAGGCCGACCACGTCTTCATCCTCGACCCGTGGTGGAACCCGGCGGCCGAGGCGCAGGCCGTCGACCGCGCGCACCGCATCGGCCAGGAGCGGCGGGTGAACGTGTACCGGCTGGTGGCGACGGACACGATCGAGGAGAAGATCGTGCGCCTCCAGGAGCGCAAGGGCCGCCTCAGCACGGCGGTGCTCGACGAGGGCGAGCTCTTCGCCCGGGCGCTGTCGGCCGACGACGTCCGCGAACTGCTGGCCGAGTGACGACGGCCCCACGAAGGGTGACAGAACGGCCAGCCGCGGCCCAGGATCCGAGCGCACACTGAGCGGATGAGACGCCGCCGCCCCCGCCCCCGCGCCGACTGGATCGTGGCCCTCGAGAAGGGCGACGACGCCGGGCTCTTCGGACCGGGCAGCGCGGTCTGGGCCGTCAACGGCGGCCTGCCCACGATGATCGCCGGAGTGCGGGCTCTGCTCATGCAGACCCTCCACGCCGGAGCGATGGCCGGTGTGCACGACCACTCCCGCTACCGCGAGGACCCGATGGGCCGCCTCGACAACACGGTCCGCTGGGTCCTGACCACCAGCTTCGGCGACACCGCCGCGGCAAGCGGAGCGGCGCGCTGGGTGACCGGCGTGCACGAGCGGATCGTCGGCTCCTACGAGGACGCCGGCGGGCGCGAGCGCTCCTACTCGGCGCAGGACCCCCGCCTGCTGCTCTGGGTGCACGACGCCTTCACCGACGCGTTCCTCGGCGCCCACGAGATCTGGGGCGGACGGATCCCCGGCGGCCCCGACGCCTACGTGCGCGAGTGGGCCGCCTCCGGCCGGCTGCTCGGAGTGGAGGATCCGCCCGAGAGCGTCGCGGAGCTCCGCGCGCAGCTCGCCGGATTCGCGGGCGAGCTCAAGCCCGACGCACGCGTGCACGAGGCGGTCGGCTTCCTCCGCGACATCCGGCTGCCGGGCGAGGCGGGCGTGGTCTACCCGCTGCTGTTCGCCGGCGCGGTCGCCTCGCTCAGCCCCGAGGTGCGGAGGCTCCTGGGCCTCCGGCGCCCGTGGTGGCCCGCGATCACGGCGAACCGTCTGCTGTTCGTGTTCCTGGGCCGGTATCTCGGCCGGGTGTCGCCGAGCGAGCAGGCCGCGATCGACCGCATCGCCGGCCTCGATCAGGTGCACACCGACGCCTGACGCTCTTCCCGCACACCTGTCCGGGAAGTGGTAGACTGACGTCGATGACTCCCGCCCGCCTCGCCTCCGTGCCCGCGGCGGAGTCCCCCTCGGCGCTCGGCTCCGCCGATCCGCGAGCCCGGCGCACCCGCCGCCGCGTGTTCGACGCCGTCGAGCGGCTCGTCATGCAGAGCGACGGCGAGAGGGCCGAGGGCATCGCCGTGAGCGACATCGTGCGCGAGGCCGGGATCAGCCGCAGCTCGTTCTACGCCCACTTCGACGACGCGGCGGGAGTCGCCTCCGCGCTGCTCCGCCAGGACCTCGTGGTCGCCGACGTCGCCGAGGGCGATCCCGCCGACCGCTCCGGGGCCGACGCCCTGCAGCGCGGCTACTCGCGGCTCGTCGAGCGGCTGGTCGACCGCCACGCCTTCCATGCCCGGCTCCGCGCGCGGGCCTCCGCCCGGGTCGCCTCCGACGACGCCGTGCTCGACACGGCGCTCGCCCTGCACCGCGAGGTGCTCGCCCGGGTCGACGTCCCCGCAGCGGTCGACCCCGAGCTCACCGCGGTCTTCGCGGCCGGCGGCGTCCTCTCCGTGGTCGGCGCCTGGCTCGCCGGCTCCCTCGACGGCACCGACGAGGAGCTGGTCGAGCACCTCGTCGCGCTGCTCCCGGCCTGGCTCGCCGCGGCGCCGCTGCGCCCCCTGGACTCCTCACTCCCACCACGCCCCACGACGAAAGGCACGACATGATGACATTCGAGGTCGGCGAGACCCTGGTCTACCCGCACCACGGAGCGGTGACGATCACCGGGCTCGAGAAGCGCTCGGTCAAGGGCGTCGAGAAGACGTTCATGACGATGAACGTGCACACCAGCGAGCTCACCATCACCCTCCCCGTCGAGAACGCCGAGCTCGTCGGCGTCCGCGAGATCATCGACGACGCCGGAGTCCAGGCGGTCTACGACGTCCTGCGCAGCGACGTCGCGGAGGAGGCCAGCAACTGGTCCCGCCGCTTCAAGGCCAACCAGGAGAAGATGGCCAGCGGCAGCGTGTACCGCGTCAGCGAGGTCGTCCGCGACCTGTGGCGCCGCGAGCAGGCGGGCGGCGTCTCGGCCGGCGAGAAGCGGATGCTCCTCAAGGCGCGTCAGATCCTCGTGTCGGAGCTCTCGCTCGCCCTGAAGGGCACCGACGAGGAGGCCTCGGCCAAGCTCGACGAGGTCCTCGCCTCGGCGATCTGACCCCGCGTCGCGGCGGGTCGGCTCACTCGGGCCGGCACGCCGCGATGATCCTCGCGGCGACCTCGTGCTGCGAGGCGGAGCCGTCGATCCGCACCAGGAGCTCGCGCTCGTCGTAGACCTCCGCCAGAGGAGCCGTCTCGCGCTCGTAGACCTCGATCCGGTTCCGCACCACCTCGGGGTCGTCGTCGGCGCGGTCCTGCTCCTGCGCCCGCACGTGCAGCCGTTCGAGGACCACGTCCGCGTCGGCCGTCAGCAGCACGACGCACGAGAGCGGCGTGCCCCGCTCCTCGAGGAGCTCCGCCAGCGCGTCCACCTGGGCGAGCGTGCGCGGGTAGCCGTCGAGGATGAACCCGTCCCGGGCGTCCTCCTCGGCGATGCGCTCGGCGACCAGGGCGTTCGTCAGCTCGTCCGGCACGTACTCGCCGGCCTCCACGAGCGCCCGCAGACGCCGTCCGAGGTCGGTGCCGTCGGCGACGTGCGCGCGGAACAGATCGCCGGTGGAGATCGCCGGCACCCCCAGCTCGCGCGACAGCACGGCCGCCTGGGTGCCCTTGCCCACGCCGGGCGGGCCCATCATGATGACGCGCATCGCTCGTCCTCCTCGGTGTCGTCAGGCGATGCTAGCGGTGCGGAGCGGGGTGGCCGGTGCACACCGCGCCCGTAGGCTGGCGGGACGAGCCGAGGAGGAGCGATGCCCGCAGCACCCGGGGCCGAGCAGGCCGCCGCCGATCTGGCCGCGCTCCTGCGCGAGGTCTCCGCCGAGCTCGACGCCCGCGGCATCGCCGACCAGGCCGTCGCCGAGCTGCGGACGCCGCGCGCGATCCTCGGCTTCCGCCGCAAGCCGGTGATGGCGCCGGTGACCCGCGCGTGGCGCCTCGGCGTGGTGCTCCTCGGACGCGAGGGCGAGCTCCTCGCGACGGGCTCGGTCACTCGTGCCGTCGCTCCGCTGCACGCCAACAACCAGTCCGAGTCGCAGGAGGTGCGCCGCGAGATCCGGCGCGCCGCCTTCGACGGTCCGTTCCAGGAGGGCGAGATCGTCAACTACGGCTGGCGGCGCCTCGCACTGGACGCCGCAGCGCTCGAGTCGGGCCAGGAGCCGCTGGCCCTGCGCGGCTCCGAGGTGCTCGTGCGCTGGGCGCCCGGTCTGGGCGAGCAGGGACTGATGCCGCTGCGCCGGTACCTGGCCGACCGCCTCGACCTCCTCGAGGCCGACTAGCGCCGGGTCACTCCTCCTCGGCCACCGGGTGGAACCACGGCGGGTAGACGGCGACGCGGGGAGAGGCGTCGATGCCCTCGAAGAGAGCCTTGACGCGGTTGCGGGCGGCGACCGACGCCACGCCGACCGTCGCGACGCCCTCGAGCGGGAAGCGCTCGGGCACGAGCGCCTCGGCGCTGCGCAGGGCCGGCTCGTCGACCAGGAGGCGCGCGAAGGTGCGCACGAGCGCGTCGCCCTCGGTGAAGCGCGTGAGGACGTGGGAGGCGTCGCCGTCGCTCAGGACCGGGGCGGAGGCGAGCGAGCCCACCAGGACGACGTACTGCGAGGCGGTGGTCTCGTGGGCGCTCGGCGACCAGTGCGGAGCGACCCGCTCGCCGCGCAGGTCGGCCCAGAGGGCGGCGTCGGGGGAGAGGAAGAAGGGCACGAAGCCGGCGACGCTGACGCCGTCCTTCACCTGCACGGCACGGCGGTGCTCGCGGGTGGTCTCGGCGCTGACGTCGATCGCGGGGCGCTCCTGGAGCTGCTGGTCCGCCAGGATCGCGCCGACGGCGACGATCGCCTCGAGGTTGTCGAGGTGGGTGACGTGGTAGATCCGCTGCGCGGCGATGTCGACCTTCGGCAGGGGCTTCTCGCGCGCCGTGCCGCGGGCGGCGGCACGGGCGGTGGCCGCACGGGAGGTCCCGGGCACGCGCGCGGGGGCGCGGGTGGCACGGCCGACCTGCTCGGGGAGCTTCTTAGGGGTGCAGACGTCGCAGAGCGCGATGTCGAGGCCGTGGATGCATTCGGTGGGCACTCTGGATTCCTTCTGCGCGCGGGCTCGGGGTTCCGCCGCAGGGACGACGTTACGCGACCGGGGCCCCCGCGCGTCCCGGCGGCGGGGATCTGCGGAGCCGCGGCGTCCGCCCGGGCATCCTCTGGGAGGCGCCGGAGCACCGCTCCCCGCCGCGTAGCGTGAGCGGGATGAAGCGCGTGCCGCCCGCCGAGGGCCAGGAATCCGTCTGGGACTACCCGCGACCCCCGAGGGTCGAGACCACCACCGAGCACGTGGTCGTGCGGCTGGGCGGCGTCGTCGTCGCCGAGTCCCGCGACGCTCTCCGCGTCCTCGAGACGAGCCACCCTCCCGTCTACTACCTCCCCGTGTCCTCGTTCGCGCCCGGGGCGCTCGAGCCCGCGCCCGGCCGCAGCATCTGCGAGTTCAAGGGCGCGGCCTCCTACCTGACCGTGCGCGGGGGAGGAGGAGCGGTCGCGGAGGCGGCGGGCTGGACGTACCCCGAGCCGATGGCCGGCTTCGAGGCCCTCGTCGACACCGTCGCCCTCTACCCCGGCCGGATGGACTCCTGCACGGTCGACGGCGAGGCGGTCCAGCCGCAGCCGGGCGACTTCTACGGCGGCTGGATCACCTCGCGCGTGGTCGGTCCGTTCAAGGGCTCGCCGGGCACGATGTTCTGGTGAATCAGACGGGGGAGGGCGGACCGAGCGGGTCCTGGACGAGGACCGCTCGTGCGGCGTCGATCCCCGAGGCCTCCAGCGTCCATTCCGGCCGCACCAAAGTCTCCGGCGTGACGCGGAACCGCAGCTCCTCGACCGACATACCGTCCGGACCGACGATCCGGTGCGTCCCGTTCGGCCGGTAGCCGAGGGTCTCCGAGACCCGGATCGAGCGGGTGTTCCAGGCGAGAGCGGCGCTCTCGGCGACCTCGGCTCCGAGGTGGTCGAAGGCGAGGAGGAGGACGGCGGCGCGCATCTCCTGCCCGAGGCCGCGGCCCTGCGCCGAGCGGGTGAGCCACGAGCCCGAGGTCAGGGTGCGGGTGGCGGCGAAGGACTCGGCGACCACGTCCTGGCAGCCGACGACCCGGCCGTCCTCGACCACGGCGAACGCGACGCGCCACGACTCCCGCGTCGTCTGCGCGCGCTGCGACCAGTGGAAGCGGGCGAGCTCGCCGGGCAGGCGCTCCGCCGGCGCCTCGGCCCAGGGGGAGGGGAACGGCGAGCGGCCGCTCTCGTGCACGCCCGCGAGGGCTGCCTCGGCGAGAGGACCGAGGTCGGCGTCGCGGACCGGATGCAGCTCGAGCCGCGGCGTGCGCAGCTCCAGCGAGAACAGGGGCCAGGGGTCGGTGCTCATCCGACGACGCTAGCGAGCGGAGGCGCGCACCGCGCGACCAGGCGGGTACCGGTGGTGGGACTCGAACCCACAAGCCCTCTCGGACAGAGCATTTTGAGTGCCCCGCGTCTGCCATTCCGCCACACCGGCTCATCACCAGCCCGTCGAGAATACCGTAGGCTCATCGGCGTGACTGACCAGGAACCCTCGTCGACCGCACCCCGTCGGGTCGTCGTCGCCGAAGACGAATCCCTCATCCGCCTCGACATCGTGGAGATCCTCCGCGACAACGGCTTCGAGGTCGTCGGCGAGGCCGGCGACGGAGAGACCGCTGTGGCCCTCGCCACCGAGCTGCGCCCCGATCTCGTCATCATGGACGTCAAGATGCCCCAGCTCGACGGCATCTCGGCGGCCGAGCGCCTCTCGAAGGCGCACATCGCGCCCGTCGTCCTGCTCACCGCCTTCAGCCAGAAGGAGCTCGTCGAGCGCGCCAGCGAGGCCGGAGCGCTCGCCTACGTCGTGAAGCCCTTCACGCCCAACGACCTGCTGCCCGCGATCGAGATCGCCCTCTCGCGGTACGCCCAGATCCTCACCCTCGAGGCCGAGGTCGCCGACATGGTCGAGCGCTTCGAGACCCGCAAGCTCGTCGACCGCGCCAAGGGCCTGCTCAACGAGAAGATGGGGCTCACCGAGCCCGAGGCGTTCCGCTGGATCCAGAAGGCCTCCATGGACCGCCGGCTCACCATGCACGACGTCGCGCAGGCGATCATCGAGCAGCTGAGCACGAAGAAGGCGTAGCGCGAGGCCGGGCCCGAGGGCCCACGGCCTCAGGGCCAGAGGCGGGTGCGCTCCCACGGGGAGCCGCCCGCCTCCGTCGTTCCCGGGCGGTACTCGAGACGGGTGTGATCCTGCTCCGGCGCGGTCGAGCCCTGCCAGAACTCGATGCGCTCGGGCACGACGCGGTAGACGGCCCACTCGCGGTCGAGCGTCGCGGGCGAGCAGCCCACGGCGACGCTCGTCTGGAGCGTGACGAGGCCGAAGTCCTGCGCGCTGCGCATCGGCTCGCTCTGGCGTCCGACGAGCAGGGCGGTGCGAGCGGCCTCGGAGCGGCGGCGGAAGTCGTCGGCCGACTCCTGCGCGGAGGCGCGCTCGACCCGGCCCTCGACCCGGACCTGACGGCCCTGGACCGGCCAGAAGAAGGTCAGCGCGGCGTGCGGGTTCTCCTCCATGGCGCGTCCCTTGGGGCTGGTGGCATGGGTGGAGAACGCCCAGCCCGCCTCGTCGATCTCGCGCAGCACGAGCACGCGCGCCGAGACGGTGCCGTCGTCGGAGGCGGTGGAGAGCGTGGCGCCGTGGGGGAGGAGCTGGCCCGCGTCCTTCGCCTCCTCGAGCCACTGCGCGAACAGCTCGAGAGGATCGGCCGGAGCCGCCTCCGCATCGAACGAGGGCAGCTCGGAGGGCATGGACGGGAGGCTCTTGAGGAGATGGCGAAGGCTCATCCGCTCAGTGTCGCCCTTCGGGCACCACCGGGCACAGTCGCGCGCCGTCGCTTGACAGTGCCGCTCGCCGCGGTGCCGGGTCCCCGAGCGGCGCGGCCGACCGGTCGATCCCCCGTCGCTCGCAGGCACGGGCGGTCCCGACGGCGGTCGCGGTCCTGGGCGTGGTCGTCGCCCTCCGCTCCCGCGAGGGGGACCCGTCCGCTCCCGTCAGCGGGCGTCGCGCATGATGTTGGTGATCCGCACGGTGGAGAGGCGGCGCCCCTCCTGGTCGCGCACGACGATCTCGTGGGTGGTGAGGGTGGAGCCCAGGTGGATCGCGTCGCAGGTGGCGATCACGAAGCCCGAGTGGACCGACCGGCTGTGGCTCGCGTTCAGCTCGATGCCCATCGCCAGGCGACCCGCGCCGGCGTGCACGTTCGCCGCGATCGAGCCCATCGACTCGGCGAGCACGACGTGCGCGCCGCCGTGCAGGATGCCGACCGGCTGCCGGTTGCCCTCGACGGGCATCGAGGCCACCGAGTGCTGCGGGGTGAGCTCGTGCCAGAGGATCCCCATCCGCTCGGCGAGCTCGCCCATGCCGCGGCCGATCCCGGCGACCAGGTCGAGCGCGGGCGGGCGGATCCAGGCGGTCGTGGTGGGGGTCGGCTCGGTCACGTCGCTCCTCGCGCTGGAGCCTCGGAGCGGCCCTGACCGGCGGGCGCGAGCGGGCCGATCCGGTGTCGGAGGCGCTGTGTAGTCTGGCCCTGTGTCAGATCCGGAACAGCCTACCCTCCTGCTCGTCGACGGCCATTCCCTGGCGTTCCGGGCGTTCTACGCGCTCCCGGTCGACAGCTTCCAGACCCGCGAGGGCCAGCACACGAACGCCATCCACGGCTTCCTCTCGATGCTGATCCTGCTGCTGAAGAACGAGAAGCCGACCCACCTCGGCGTCGCGTTCGACATCTCCCGCTACTCGTTCCGCACCCGCGAGTACCCGGAGTACAAGGGCACCCGCGGCGAGACGCCGCCCGAGTTCAAGGGCCAGGTCCCCCTCCTCGAGGAGGCGCTGCACGCCATGAACATCCGGACCGTGTCGAAGGAGGACTTCGAGGCCGACGACATCCTCGCGACGCTCGCGCGCCAGGGGGCCGAGGCCGGCTTCCGCGTGCTGGTCGTCTCGGGGGATCGCGACACCATCCAGCTGGTGACTCCGGACGTCACCCTGCTCTACCCCTCCACCCAGGGCGTCTCGCAGCTCACCCGCTACGACCGCGACAAGGTCTTCGAGAAGTACGGCGTCGAGCCGCACCAGTACCCCGAGATCGCCGCGCTCGTCGGCGAGACCAGCGACAACCTGCCCGGCGTCGACAAGGTCGGCCCCAAGACGGCCGCGAAGTGGGTCAACCAGTACGGCACGGTCGCCGACATCATCGCCCACGCCGATGAGATCAAGGGCGTGGTCGGCGAGAAGCTGCGCGAGCAGAAGGAGAACGCGCTCCGCAACCGCCGCCTCAACCGGCTGGTGACGGACGTCGAGCTCCCCCTCGGGCCGCACGATCTGACGCGCCGTCCGATCGATCCCGACGCGGTCCGCGAGATCTTCAGCCGCCTCGAGTTCAAGACCCTGCAGGAGCGGGTTCTCACGATCGCCGCGGAGGAGGGCGTCGACGGCGCTGCCGCAGCCCTGGCGGGCGACGTGGTCACGACCTCCGCACCCGCCGTCCGCACCCTGGTCGACGAGGAGCTCGCGCACTGGCTCGACCGCGTGTCGGCGAAGGGCACCGCGCCCGTCGCCGTGCAGGTCCTGCTCGGAGCCGGCGGGCTCGAGGGTGTGGGCCTCGCGGTCGAGAAGGAGACGGCGTTCGTCCCGTGGGCCGCCGAGCGGCCCGACTACACCGCGCTCGAGCAGTGGCTGGCCGGGCCCGCCCCCAAGTACTTCGCCGACGCGAAGCCCCAGATCAAGGCGCTGCGGAGGGCCGGACTCCCCGTCGCGGGGCTCGCGTTCGACACCCGCGTCGCCTCCTGGCTGGTGCAGCCCACCGGGCACCCGGCCACGCTCGCGGCGCAGGTCGCGCAGCACCTCGACGAGACCATGGCGCAGGGCGACCCGAACCAGCTGGTCCCCACCGTCGAGCCGATGGGGCCCGCCACCGAGGCCTGGTACGCGTACCGGCTCGTCGCTCCGCTGCGCGAGCGGCTGGGCGAGGGGATGCTCTCGGTGCTCGTCGACATCGAGCTGCCGATCGTCCAGGTCCTCGCGACGATGGAGCTCACCGGCGTCGCGATCGACGCCGACGTGCTGGCGCGCCTCCGCGCCGAGCTGACCGTCTCGGCCGCCGACCTCGCGAGCCGCGCGTTCGCCGAGATCGGCCACGAGATGAACCTCGGCTCGCCCAAGCAGCTGCAGCAAGTCCTCTTCGAGGAGCTCGACATGCCGCGCACCCGGGCCACGAAGACGGGCTACACCACCGACGCCTCCGCCCTCGCAGACCTGCAGGAGTCGCACCCGCACCCGTTCCTCGGGCTGCTCCTCGAGCACCGCGACGCGACCAAGCTCAAGCAGATCATCGAGACGCTCGAGAAGTCGGTCACCGCCGACGGCCGGATCCACACCAGCTACGACCAGACCGGCACGGCCACCGGCCGCATCTCCTCCAACGACCCGAACCTGCAGAACATCCCCGTCCGCAGCGAGGTGGGCCGCCGCATCCGCACCGCCTTCGTCCACGGAGCGGACGCGAGCACCCTCCTCACTGCCGACTACTCGCAGATCGAGATGCGGATCATGGCGCACCTCTCCGGGGACGCCGGGCTGATCGAGGCCTTCCACTCCGGCGAGGACCTGCACCGCTTCGTCGGATCGCGGATCTTCGGCGTCGATCCGGGCGACGTCACCTCGGCCATGCGCAACAAGGTCAAGGCGATGTCGTACGGCCTCGCCTACGGCCTGAGCGCCTTCGGCCTGTCGAAGCAGCTGCGCATCTCGAGCGCCGAGGCCAAGCAGCTGATGACCGACTACTTCGTCCGCTTCGGCGCGGTGCGCGACTACCTCCGCAGCGTCGTCGAGCAGGCCCGCGAGACCGGCTACACCGAGACGATCTTCGGACGCCGGCGTCCGTTCCCCGACCTGCAGAGCGCGAACCGCGTCCTCCGCGACAACGCCGAGAGGGCGGCACTCAACTCGCCGATCCAGGGCTCGGCCGCCGACATCATGAAGCGCGCGATGATCGGCGTGCAGGCCGACCTCGACGAGCAGGGGCTCGGCTCGCGGATGCTCCTCCAGGTGCACGACGAGCTGATCTTCGACGTCGCCCCCGGCGAGGAGGAGCCGCTCGAGGCGGTCGTACGCGGCCGGATGGCGGGTGCCGCCGACCTGAGCGTCCCGCTCGAGGTGCAGGTGGGCCACGGGTCCGACTGGGACGTCGCCGCGCACTGAGCCGGCCGCAGCGCCTGGCTAGGCTCGGAGGCATGAGCACCGACACCCCCCGCGAGCCCACCGCCGTCGACGCCGTCGCCGAGCGCTGGGTCGACACGCTCGTCGACCTCGACCCCACCCTCGGCACCGCGATCGGACGCAGCGGCGCGAACGGCCGTCTGGGCGACTACTCGCCGGCCGGTCTCGAGCAGGCCCGGGCGGCGACCGCCTCGGCCCTCGCCGAGCTCGAGGCCGCCGACCCCGTGGACGACGTCGACCGCGTCACGGCCGCCGACCTCGGCGCCGAGCTCCGGCTCTCCCTGGAGGGGCACGACGCCGGTCTGCCGCTGCGGGACCTCAACGTGATCGCGTCCCCGGCGCAGGAGCTGCGCGACGTCTTCGACCTGATGCCGACGGACGAGGTCGCCGACTGGGAGGCGGTCGCCGAGCGGCTGCTGGCCGTGCCGGCCGCCCTCGAGGGCTACGCGGAGACCCTGCGCGAGGGGATCCGCACCGGCGTGGTCCCCGCCCGCCGCCAGGTCGAGCTCGTCGCCGAGCAGGCGCGGAAGATCGCCGCTCCCCGCGGGTTCTTCGCCGAGCTGGCCGCGGAGGCCGCTCCCGCCGCCGGATCCCTGCCCGCGTCGCTCGCTCAGCGACTGGAGGACGGCGCCCGCCGCGCCTCGGCCGCCTACGGGTTGCTCGCGCAGTTCCTCCGGGGCGAGCTCGCCCCCGCCGCGACCGAGCAGGACGCCGTCGGCCGGGAGCTGTACGCGCTGCACTCCCGCCGCTTCCTCGGCGCTGTCGTCGACCTCGACGAGACCTACGAGTGGGGGATCGAGGAGCTGGCCCGCATGACGTCCGAGCAGGAGGCGATCGCGCGCGAGATCCTGCCCGGCGCCTCCGTCGCCGAGGCGATCGCCCACCTCGAGGCGGACCCGGCCCGCACTCTGCACGGCGTCGACGCTCTGCAGGCCTGGATGCAGGAGACGAGCGACCGCTCCGTCCGCGAGCTCGCCGGCACCGCCTTCGACATCCCGGAGGAGGTGCGCCGCCTCGAGTGCAGGATCGCGCCGACCCAGGAGGGCGGCATCTACTACACCGGTCCGAGCGACGACTTCTCGCGCCCGGGGCGGATGTGGTGGTCGGTCCCGGCCGGAGTCACCGAGTTCGCCACCTGGCGGGAGCTGACCACGGTCTACCACGAGGGCGTCCCGGGCCATCACCTGCAGATCGGCCAGGCCGTCCATAACCGCGCCCGCCTCAACACCTGGCGCCGTCAGCTCGCCGGGACCTCTGGCCACGCCGAGGGCTGGGCGCTCTACGCGGAGCGGTTGATGGAGCGCTTCGGCTACCTCGACGACCCGGCCGACCGCCTGGGCATGCTCGACGGCCAGCGGATGCGCGCGGCGCGCGTCGTGCTGGACATCGGCGTGCACCTCCAGAAGCCGATGCCGGGCTCCGGCACCGTCTGGACCGCCGAGTCGGCCCTCGACTTCATGCGGGCCAACGTGAACATGGACGACGCGTTCGTGCGCTTCGAGGTGAACCGGTACCTCGGCTGGCCGGGGCAGGCTCCGTCCTACAAGATCGGGCAGCGGATCTGGGAGCAGCTGCGCGACGAGGCGGAGGCGCGCGAGGGCGCCGCGTTCTCGCTCGCGGCCTTCCACCGGAGGGCGCTCGACCTCGGCGGCGTCGGTCTCGACACCCTCCGCTCCTCCCTCGCCGGCTGACTCCGGAACCCGCGCCTGGACGGGCGCGGCGAGATTGCCGTGCGCCTCCCGGGGCGTCTAAGCTGGGGTGTCACATCTGTGGCGCCGCCGTGCCCGCGGCGCGCGAGGAAGGCCGGTCCTCCGGCCGGCCGAGCGCGGCTCCCGGGCCGGAGGCACATCCCTCACCACCGCAGTGGTCACCACTCCGCCGAGCCGCGAGGCCCGCAGGCGGCCGCCGCCCGAGACCCATCCATCCTGGAGCATCCCTTAATGACAACCGCAACGACCGACAAGGCAACCAAGCAGGTCGCGATCAACGACATCGGGTCTGCTGAAGACTTTCTTGCCGCGGTCGAAAAGACTCTGAAGTTCTTCAACGACGGAGACCTCATCGAAGGCACCGTCGTGAAGATCGACCGCGACGAGGTCCTCCTCGACGTCGGCTACAAGACCGAGGGCGTCATCCCCTCGCGCGAGCTCTCCATCAAGCACGACGTCGACCCCTCCGAGGTCGTCAACGTGGGCGACAGCGTCGAGGCCCTCGTCCTCCAGAAGGAGGACAAGGAGGGTCGCCTGATCCTGTCCAAGAAGCGTGCGCAGTACGAGCGCGCGTGGGGCGACGTCGAGAAGATCAAGGAGTCGGACGGCGTCGTCACCGGCTCGGTCATCGAGGTCGTCAAGGGCGGTCTCATCGTCGACATCGGCCTCCGCGGCTTCCTCCCGGCCTCGCTCATCGAGCTGCGCCGCGTCCGCGACCTCACGCCGTACCTCGGCCAAGAGATCGAGGCGAAGATCCTCGAGCTCGACAAGAACCGCAACAACGTGGTCCTGTCGCGTCGCGCGCTCCTCGAGCAGACCCAGTCCGAGAGCCGCACCACGTTCCTGAACAACCTGCACAAGGGTCAGGTCCGCAAGGGCGTCGTGTCGTCGATCGTCAACTTCGGCGCGTTCGTCGACCTCGGCGGGGTCGACGGTCTCGTCCACGTCTCCGAGCTCTCCTGGAAGCACATCGAGCACGCCTCCGAGGTCGTCGAGGTGGGCCAGGAGGTCACCGTCGAGATCCTCGAGGTCGACCTCGACCGCGAGCGCGTGTCGCTCTCGCTCAAGGCGACCCAGGAGGACCCGTGGCAGGTCTTCGCCCGCACCCACGCGATCGGACAGGTCGCGCCGGGCAAGGTCACGAAGCTGGTCCCGTTCGGTGCCTTCGTCCGCGTCGCGGACGGCATCGAGGGCCTCGTCCACATCTCCGAGCTGTCGGGCAAGCACGTCGAGCTCGCCGAGCAGGTCGTGTCGGTCGGCGAAGAGGTGTTCGTCAAGGTCATCGACATCGACCTCGACCGTCGCCGCATCTCCCTCTCGCTCAAGCAGGCGAACGAGAACGTCGACCCCGAGGGCACCGAGTTCGACCCGGCGCTCTACGGCATGGCCACGGAGTACGACGACCAGGGGAACTACAAGTACCCCGAGGGCTTCGACCCCGAGACCAACGAGTGGCGCGAGGGCTTCGAGTCGCAGCGCGAGGCCTGGGAGCAGGAGTACGCCGCTGCTCAGGCGCGCTGGGAGGCCCACAAGGCCCAGGTGGCCAAGTCGCAGGAGGAGGCGGCCACCGTCTCCGAGGGCGTCTCGGTCGGCGCCGGCTTCACCAGCGAGTCGACCACCGGCGGCACCCTCGCCGACGACGAGTCGCTCGCCGCGCTCCGCGAGAAGCTGTCCTCGAACAACTGATCGCGAGCACATCGCATCGAACGGCCGGTCCCCTCGGGGGCCGGCCGTTCGGCGTTCCGGGCGACGGCGCTGGGTAGGGTGGCCGGGTGCATCTCGTCGCCCTCACCGGAGGCATCGCCTCGGGCAAGTCCACCGTCGCCCGCCGTCTCGCCGAGCACGGAGCGGTGGTGGTCGACGCCGACGTCCTCGCGCGCGAGGTCGTCGAGCCGGGGGAGCCGGCGCTGGCGGCGATCGCTGAGCGCTTCGGCCCGTCCGTGATCCGCGCGGACGGCGCGCTCGACCGCCCGGCGCTCGGCGCGATCGTCTTCTCGGACGCGGCGGCCCGCGCCGACCTCAATGCGATCACCCATCCGGCGGTGACGCTCCGCTCGCAGCGGCTGTTCGCGGAGGCCGCCGAGGCGGACCCGGCCGCGGTGGTCGTCTACGACGTCCCCCTCCTCGCCGAGGGCCGTGGAGCGGGGGAGTTCGACGAGGTGGTCGTCGTGCACGCGCCGCAGCACCTCCGCATCGAGCGTCTCGTCGCCCTCCGGGGACTGACCGAGGAGGAGGCTCGTGCGCGGGTCTCGTCGCAGGCGAGCGACGAGGAGCGCCTCGCCCTCGCCGACGTCGTGATCGACTCCTCCGGCACGCTGGAGGAGACGCTCGCTCGGACCGACGCGCTGTGGGAGCGTCTCGCCCGCTGACGGTCCGTCCCGGACACCCGCCCTCGTGGCCGAGCGGCCCGGCCGGAGAGCGCACCCCCGTTCGCCGCCAGCGCACGCGCCGTCCGGTGTCGGTGGTCGCGGCTACGCTTCGAACCATGGAGCCAACCCGTGCCGTGCACCCGTTCGAGGTCATCAGCGAGTACAAGCCGAGCGGTGACCAGCCCGGCGCGATCGCCGATCTGAGCGCCCGCATCAACGCCGGCGAGACCGATGTCGTCCTGCTGGGCGCCACCGGGACCGGCAAGTCCGCGACCACGGCCTGGCTCGTCGAGGCCGTGCAGCGCCCCACGCTCGTGCTCGCGCACAACAAGACCCTCGCCGCGCAGCTCGCCAACGAGTTCCGCGAGCTGTTCCCCAACAACGCCGTCGAGTACTTCGTCTCGTACTACGACTACTACCAGCCCGAGGCCTACGTCCCGCAGACCGACACCTTCATCGAGAAGGACAGCTCGGTCAACGCCGAGGTCGAGCGGCTGCGCCACTCCACCACGAACTCGCTCCTGAGCCGCCGCGACGTGATCGTGGTGTCGACCGTCTCCTGCATCTACGGCCTCGGCCAGCCCGAGCAGTACCTCGAGGCGATGGTGGCGCTCCAGGTCGGCCAGCGGGTCGACCGGGACCGCCTCATCCGCAAGTTCGTGTCGATGCAGTACGCGCGCAACGACGTCGACTTCGCCCGCGGCACCTTCCGGGTGCGGGGCGACACGATCGAGATCATCCCGATGTACGAGGAGCTCGCGATCCGGATCGAGATGTTCGGCGACGAGATCGAGGCGCTCTACACGCTCCACCCGCTCACCGGCGACATCGTCCGGAAGCTCGACTCCGTGTCGGTCTTCCCCGGCTCGCACTACGTCGCCAGCCAGGACGTCATGCACCGTGCGATCGACACCATCCAGCAGGAGCTCGAGGTGCGCCTGGCCGACCTCGAGAAGCAGAACAAGCTCCTCGAGGCGCAGCGCCTGCGGATGCGCACGACCTTCGATCTCGAGATGATGCAGCAGATCGGATTCTGCTCCGGCATCGAGAACTACTCCCGCCACATCGACGGCCGCGAGTCGGGCGAGGCCCCGCACTGCCTGCTCGACTACTTCCCGGACGACTTCCTCGTCGTGATCGACGAGTCGCACGTGACGGTGCCGCAGATCGGTGCGATGTACGAGGGCGACGCCTCCCGCAAGCGCACGCTGGTCGAGCACGGCTTCCGCCTGCCCTCGGCGATGGACAACCGGCCCCTGAAGTGGGAGGAGTTCAAGTCTCGCGTCGGCCAGACCGTCTACCTCTCGGCGACTCCGGGCCGCTACGAGATGGGCATCGCCGACGGCATCGTCGAGCAGATCATCCGCCCGACCGGCCTGATCGATCCCGAGATCGTCGTCAAGCCGACGAAGGGCCAGATCGACGACCTGCT